>CAMGRA010000006.1 GCA_946061345.1 uncultured Clostridia bacterium
TTTTTATGATTTTCTTGCAGGAATCCCATAAAAATTGCGTGCTTGTCGTCTGAGACACCATCGTTACGGGCAGATAACGGTGTTCCGGTGACAAATTCAGCCAATTTTCCAGCGCTTCTGCGTCGGGAAAGACCAAGGGATGCTCGCACCAACCGGCAATGGCCTCAACCTCAGGATGGGTCGGCGTACCGATGATGATGGGCTGCCGACCGGCAGCTTCCGCTTTTGCGACCAGACCATGGATTCGCTTGACTGAGGGACAGGTGGCATCGATGACCTCCACATCCATTTGCTGCAGCACCTCATAGATCCTGCGTGGTATCCCGTGGGAGCGGATGACCACGGTGCTTCCCACCGGGATCTCATCGAGGGTCGTGACGACCCGGACGCCCTGGGCATCAAAGCGCCCCACCAGGTGGCGGTTGTGGGCAATGGGGCCGAGGGTCACGGTGGGCTTCCCGGAGGCAATGGCCTCCTCCACCAAATCCACGGCCCGGTTGACGCCATAACAAAAGCCGGCGGTCTTTGCAAGTCGGATATTCACTGCGTTTCTCCCAGACTGTAGATTTTTTGAAGCAATTCCGCTGAGAGCTGCACCAGTTCCTCCGGGGTTGCCTTGCTGCCCGCCGTTTCGGGCAAATAGGGCGTGCCAAATGTGAGGTGGATGGGGCGGAACAGCTTCTTTTCCTTGGTCAGATAGACCGGAAGTACGGGAACGCCGCTGCGGGTAGCGATCAGGATGGCACCGCTGTGTGGCTCTGACTTCTTTCCCTTACGAATACGGGTCCCCTCCGGGAAAATCACCAGCTTGTCCCCATCCCGCACGGTTTTCATCGCAGTCTTGATGGCACCAATGTCGTTAGACGCGCGGTCGACGGGAAAAGCACCCAGCTTACGATAAAGCCACCCCAGAACCGGCAGCTCCAAAAGCTCTTTCTTCGCCATCGTGCGCGGCAGATTCTCCAGATTTGCACCGACGATCACCCAAATGGGATCAGAAAAGGAACTGTGGTTACAGCAGAAGATCACGGGGCCGTCGGGAATATTCTCCCTGCCTGTTACGCGGACAACGGGATGCCCCACGTGCATAATGCCCCATATAAAGGCACGGATAATGCGGTAAGTACGGTGAGAAAACATTTTCATAGCCCGATCTTCTTTCGGATAAGATTCAAAATTGCGTCGACACTCTCTTCCAAGCTCAGATTGGAGGTGTCCAGCAAAACCGCATCGTCGGCCTGTCGCAGGGGCGCTGTTTTGCGGTGGGAGTCGCGGTAGTCGCGCTCCTTGATGTCCTGCAGGACCTCTTCAAAGGTCAAGGTTCGGTTTTGCGCCTGCAACTCCAGCAGGCGGCGTTTTGCGCGGACCTCCGGCGATGCAGATAGAAATATCTTTACATCCGCATCCGGCAGCACCACGGTGCCGATATCCCGGCCATCCATAATGACGCTGTGGATCCTGGCGGCATTCCGCTGGGTCTCCATAAGGAAGTCCCGCACCACGGGCAGCGCCGCGACCTTAGAAGCGCCGTCAGAAATCTCAGGCTTTCGTATCTCTGTTGTCACATCACTGCCGTTAAGAAGCATATGCTGTACGCCCTCCTGCCAGGAAAGCTCCAGTTTTAACTCCGGCAACAGCGCGGCGACGGCATCTCCGTCCTCCGGCATAATACCCCTGGACAGGGTAGCATAGGCTACCGTACGGTAAATGGCACCGGTGTCCACATATACAAAGTTCAGCGCTTGTGCGGCGCGGCGGGCCATGGTGCTTTTCCCGGCACCGGCCGGACCGTCGATAGCAACGCTGTAACATCTCTGATTCATAGCAAGCTCCTATTTGGTGCCGTTCATAATCCGCCTTGAAAAAACAACGTTTGCCTCATTATGGCACTGCCGGCACGAATTGAAAAGGTGATTCAATTGATAACAATAAAAATAACATAACTTAATTATTATACCGTTTCTTCCCCGGAATTGCAAGCGTTTTCTTGAACGGCGGCAGCCGCCGCATAGGCCGTCGACCAGGCGATCTGCAGATTGAAGCCGCCTGTATAGGCGTCGCAGTCCAGCAGCTCCCCGGCAAAATACAGGCCAGAGACCAGTTTGGATTCCATGGTCTTGGGATCGACCTCTTTCACCTGAACGCCGCCTCGTGTGATGATGGCCTCCTCCACCGGACGGGTGCCCGAAATAGGGATCGGAAAACGCTTGGTCTGCACCAACAGGTCGCGGCGCTGCTGCTTGGTCAGGCAGTTTGCCTGCATGGCCGGGTCGATCTCACAGCGGCGAAGGATCACGGGGATCATCGAGTGGGGAAACAGGTCCGCCAGGGCGTTTTCCATGGAACGGTTGGCATACTGCGACAAATCGCGCAGGAGGCGGCTGTCCAGCTTTGCCTCGTCCAGAGCCGGTTTCAGGTCCAGCAAAACGGTGTAGCGCTCCCCTGCCTTAAAATGTGCCGAGGCCGACAGTGCCATGGGCCCCGAGATGCCGAAATGGGTAAACAGCAGTTCGCCAAAGTCCCGGTAGACGGTCTTTCCCTTGCTGTCCAGGAGGCGAAGCTCCGTGTTGCGCAGGGACAGGCCCTGCATCAGTGCGCAGTCGCTGTCACTTTCCAGAGGCACGAGAGAACCTGTGGGCGGGATGACCGTGTGACCGACACTCCGGGCCAGAGCATAGCCGTCGCCGGTGGAGCCGGTCAGCGGATAGGAGGCACCGCCAGTACACAGGATCACCCGGCGGCAGGAAATGACCCCCCGGTCGGTCTTCACCCCGGCAATGTGTCCCTCCTGCATGAAAAATCCTGTGACCGCAGCCTGCCGACGCTCCACCTTGTAACGCCTGAGGCACCGCTCCAAAACAGCGATCACGTCGGCAGAGCGGTCAGAAACAGGAAAAACTCGGTTACCCCGCTCGATTTTCAGCGGGCAGCCGTTTTCTTCAAAGAACGCCATCACCCGCTCCGGCGGGAAGCCGTAGACACTGCTGTAAAGGAAGCGCGGGTTGCGCGGCACGTTCTTCAGCACCTCCTCGGCAGAGCAGGCGTTGGTCACATTGCAGCGGCCCTTTCCTGTGATGGCCAGCTTTTTCCCAAGCCGGTCGTTTTTTTCCACCAGCAGAACCCGCAGACCGCTTTTCGCGCACTGAACGGCGGCGAACATTCCGGCAGCGCCCCCGCCGATGACGGCAACGTCATTCATCATCTGTTTCATAGACATGATACAGGTCCCAGATCTCCTCCAATTTATTGAACAGCAGTGTGGTTTCCAGCTTCCTGCGCTCGGCTACGGCGACGATCAGGGCATTGATGACGCTCATGGGGGCGATCAGGGAATCCACCAGAGAGACCATATCGCTCTTGGCCTCCAATAGAAAATCAGTATGCGCAGCAAGCGGAGAGGCAGCGCAATCCGTCAATGCGACGGTCTTTGCTCCGGCGTTATGGCCGTACTTCATGGCCTGCACGGCGACGGAGGAATAGCGTGGAAAGCTGATACCCACCAACGCGTCCCTGGGTGAAATGCGGGCAATCTGTTCAAAAACCTCGCTGGCGGAGGCGGACGTGATAAGGCGCACGTCCTCGAACATATATTTCAGATAAAAGCAGAGAAAGGACGACAGGGCGGAAGAGGAACGCACACCGAGAATATAAATGGTGTGGGCGTTTAGCAGGGCCTCCACCGCGCCTGCAAAGGCGTCGCGGTCGATCTTCTCGCCGGTGGTACGAATGCGCTCCATATCTGCCTGCAGCACAGAGTTCAGCACATCCTCCTGGCGCAGCCGCTTGGTCCCAAGTTCCATTCTCTGCACCGAGGTCAAGCGGTTGAGGACCATGCCCTGCAGGGCTTTCTGCATTTCCGGGTAGCCGTCGTAGCCAAGCTGGGTAGCAAAGCGTACCACTGTCGATTCCGACACCTGAACGCTCTTGCCAAGTTCCCGGGCCGTCTGGAAAGCGGCCTTATCGTAAGATTCAAGAATATAGGCAGCGATCCGCCGCTGCCCCTTGGAAAAGGAGTTCATTTTATTCTGAATACAGGCCAATATATCAGCAGTCATTATGTACCCTCCTTATACAGCGCATCGCGTTCCTCCCCGGTCAGGAAGCGCCACTTCCCTACCGGCAGGTCACCAAGGGTCAGGGAGCCTTCCCTGACGCGGCACAGCCGCAGCACCGTCAGCCGCGCCTGCTCACACATACGGCGGATCTGACGGTTTCGTCCCTCATGGATCACGATTTCAAAAGTTGCCTTGTCCTTGCCGCTTCGCAGGAGCCGCACCTGCGGCGGACGGATCGCCCGTCCGTCGAGGACGATGGGGCGGGAAAGAAGCCGCTCCGCGTGTTCCAGATCGCCCCGCACCGTAACCTCATAGGCCTTTTCCACGCTGTGGCGCGGATGCATCAGGCGGTTGGCCAAATCCCCGTCATTGGTAAAGAGCAGCAGGCCCTCCGAGGCGTAATCCAGCCGTCCCACAGGGTAGACCCGGCAGCCGCAGTCGATGAGAGAAGCTGCCGTTTTCCGACCCAATTCGTCGGAAAGAGTAGTCACATAGCCCCGGGGCTTATAAAGCATCAGTACGACCGTCTCTGCCCTGGCAGGAAGCGGTTTGCCGTCGACGGTGATACGGTCGCAGGCGGCGTCGGCGCTGTCACCGAGGGCCGCTCTGCTGCCGTTGACAAAGACGCGGCCCTCAGAAAGCAGCTTCTCCGCACCGCGCCGGGAGGTAAGGCCGTGGACAGACAATATTTTTTGCAGTCGTTCCCGCATGGGCTTCCTCCTGTTCTCCCCAATTCAGGGGCAAAAATCCGATCCGGCGCGTACCGATATAGACGGCGGCACTCCCGGCCGGCCTTCCGGGCAAGCCAGCGCAGAAAGCATAGCGCGGCGACAAAATAGCCACCCGGACCTCCTCGTTTTCGCAGGCGGGATAGGAAATGTCGACAGCGGCGGTCAGGGTTGCACGGGTGCCGTCCACCAGCTCCACCCAGCCCACTTCCTCTCCTGCACGGATGAGGAACCGGTCCTCATACTGGGAAAAGCCGTAGTCGTAGAGCAGCGCATGGTCGTTCCAGTCGTTGCCGTCGTTGATGGTGACGGCGATGAGCCGCCGTCCGTTTCGTTCCACAGCGCTGACCAGAATACGCCCCGCCGCACGGGTGTAGCCGGTTTTCACGCCGATAGTGCCGTCCAGCGACCACAGCAGCCGGTTGTGATTGCTCAGCCTGCGATGTCCAATGGTAATGGTTTTGGTGGAAACGATCTTCTCAAAGTCCGGATTCTGTAGGGCGTACTGGGTCAGATGGGCAAGATCCGCCGCAGAGGAATGATGGTTTTCACCGTCCAGGCCGTTGGGGTTTTCAAAGTGGGTCTGGTGCAGCGACAGTTCCTGGGCCTTAAGATTCATCAGGTCGACGAACTCCGGCACGCTGTCCGAACAGGCCAGGGCCAGGGCTACGGCTGCATCGTTGCCCGATTGGAGCATCATACAGTAAAGCAGCTCTTCAATCGTCAGCTTCTCACCCGGCTTGAGATAAACCGAGGAGCCTTCGATGCCCGTCGCCTCCGGGGGAATTTCGTAGACCGCATTTAAGTCGCAGTGCTCCAGCACCACCACCGCCGTCATGATCTTCGTAGTGCTGGCGATCAGGCTCTCCTGATTTGCGTTGTTGGCGTATAGAATTCTGCCCGTGTCAGCATCGATCAGGATCGAGCAAGCAGCGCAAATTTCAGGCGCGGCAGAGACACCGGACAGGAAAAGGACGGTAGCAACCAAGGCAGCCGCCGTCCTGAAAAGCCAATTCCTCATTTTCATCACCGCAGTTAGGCTGTGCCGCGGCGATAAAAATACCCTTGTTAAATTTCGGAAATTTCCGCTTTTTTCGCCGAGATCAGCGCGGAGATCTTGTCCACAAGACCGGGAAGCTGCTCGATGACCCGTTCGGCAGCGTTAGAGGCCGGCTCGTCGATGGGCAGAAGGCGGACGCGATCGCCCTGAATGATGATGAGGGCAACAGGCGTGATCTTGACGCCGCAGCCTGCACCGCCTGCAAAGCTGCCGTTCAGGTCAGCCGACTTGGCGGCCATATCGCTGCCGCCGGAAGCCAGCGCAAAGCTGACCTTCGACACAGGGATCAGGGTCACGCCCTCAGCTGCCTGGATCGGCGCGCCGATGACCGTGTTGGCATCTACCATTTCCCGAACCTTTGCCATGGAGGCGCTAAGGACTTCGGATACATTTTTACTCATGTTCGGTTTCCTCCGTTTCCGTCGTTTCGGGTGTTTCTTCGGGTTCGTGCGTTTCGTTGACAGGCAGCTCCTTTTTGCCGAACTGCATTTTTTCGATCTCCGGCAGCTCGTCCAGGGATTCCAGGCCAAAGGTACGCAGAAAATCCGGCGTTGTACGGTAGAGAATGGGTCTGCCGGGGACATTCAGGCGTCCGCACTCCTCGATGAGGTGCTTATTGAGCAGGGCACCGACAGAATAAGAGCTGTCCACGCCGCGGATCTGCTCTACATAGGCCTTCGTGGCGGGCTGATAATAGGCGATGATGGTCAGCGTCTCCAACTGAGAGGCCGACAGCTTGGGCGGCTTGCGGGTCTCCAGGGCCTTGGTGATGTAGCCCGACATCTCCGTGGAGGAGCACATCTGATAGGCGTTTTCCAGTCTTACCACGCGGATGCCACGGCGCTCAAAAGCAAGGCGGTCCATCAGGGCCTTTGCCACCGCCTCGACCTCATCGGGGTCACACTCGGCGGCCATGGCAAGGCGCGCGGCCTCCACCGGCTCTCCAGCGGCGAAGAGGATCGCCTCAATGATACGTTCTAATTCAGTCCTATCCATCCAAAGACTCCATTTCTTCCTCCGGCAGCTTGCAGAAGCGCACGTCCATCTCGTCCCCGTCGCCGTCGAGCTCGATGGAGCGCAGACGGCACAGCTCCAAAACCGCCAGGAAGGTCGCTACGATCTCGCTGCGGGAACGGCTGCCGCGAAACAGACTTTTGAACTTCTCCACACCCCGCATCACCAGCCGTTTGAGAAGCTGCTTCGCCTTTTTTGTCACGGGATAAGGCTCCGCGCCGACAATGCCCTGAAAATTGGTCACGGGCGGGGGCATCCGCCGTTCGCTGCGCTCGGCAATGTCGGAAAAAGCCCGCAGCAGGTCCTCCGCGTCATGCTGATAGCGGTAGGTGGTATCCACCTGGTACGGCTCCGGCTGCTTGACAAAGGAATTGCAGCCGAATTCGTTGCGCGGCTCCAGAAAGGCCGCCGCCTTGTGGATCTGCTCCAACGCATCAGCGCGCTGACGTTCCTCCAGGGAATGAATCAGCAGCTCCATCTCCGACATGGCCTCCTCGCGCTCGGCGGCGGAGAGAAGCATTTTCGTCTTTATGAGCATCAGATGGGAGGCCATGGCGATAAATTCACTGGCGATCTCCATATCCAGCCGCTTCATTTCCTCCAGATAGGCAAGATACTGCTCCGTGATGGACGTGATACTCACCGACTGGATCTCTATTTTGTTTTTACTCAGCAGGAGCAATATCACATCCAGCGGGCCGTCAAAGTCCGCCGGCAGAGCGTCCTGCGTCCGCATTACGCCGGGAAGGTGGTATTTCGGTTCATCCATGTTCAGCCTCGAAGTTGTTTATCTAAATTATTTTATCACAAAAAGTCCCGGCCTGCAACAGAAAATATGAGCGTGTCGGCAAAAACACGCTCATATATTGCATTATTCCACGGCGCGGAGGATCTCACGCACCAGTTCCTCACGTCCGGTCCCCTTTTCTGCGGAAAAAGGAATGAGCTTCACATTCTCCGGCAGGGCAAGGGTCTCCCGGATGCAGCGGAGATTCGGTTCGACCTCGCTTTTTTTCAGCTTGTCCAGCTTATTCGCCACAACTACAAAGGGCCGCCCCGTGTCCTTGAACAGGTTTGCCATCACGCAGTCCAGTTTGGTGGGCGCGTGGCGGGCGTCAACGATCATCACACCCAGGGTAATGCGTTCTGCCCGGGCAAAATAGGCCTCCATGAGCCTGCCCCAGCGCTCTTTTTCCGACGCGGCCACCTGGGCATAGCCATAGCCCGGCAGGTCCACGAAATAGGCCCTCTCGTCCACCTTGAAATAGTTGATATGGACGGTCTTTCCCGGCTTCTGGCCTACGCGGGCGAAGTTCTTCCGCTGCAAAACGCAGTTGAGGACCGAGGACTTTCCCACATTGGACTTCCCGGAAAAGGCGATCTGCGGCAGCCCGTCAGCCACAAAGGCGTTGGGCTGGGCGGCGGACCGAATGAATTCTACCTTTTGAAGATTCATTGGCGTATCCCCGTTTTCGGCTTCGGCGCGTCGTGAGGCACGGCCACAGGTGGCTTGCGGTTCTTGCTCTGTTTGGGAGATTCCTCCGAGGCAGGCAGGACCAAAGCAGCGTCGATGACCGCGTCCACATGGTCCACCAGGATAAAGTTCAGCGCCTTGCGTACGGTCTGGTCGATCTCCTCCAGGTCCTTTTCATTGGCCGCTGGGATAATGACGGTCTTTATCCCGTGACGAAGCGCCGCCATAGTCTTCTCCTTCAGACCACCGATGGGCAGTACCCGGCCTCGGATGGAGATCTCTCCGGTCATTGCGATGTCGCGCCGCACGGGAGCCCCGGTCAGGGCCGAGACCATCGCCGTGCAGACAGTGATGCCGGCAGAAGGACCGTCCTTGGGAACGGCGCCCTCAGGAAAATGGACATGGATGTCCTTGGTTTTATAGAAGTCCTCCGGGATGCCCAGAACCTGTGTACGGCTGCGGATGTAGCTCATGGCGGCCTGAACGGATTCCTTCATCACATCGCCCAGGTTGCCCGTCAGATTCAGCTTGCCGCTGCCGTCGACCACGTTACATTCAACCTCCAGAGTCTCGCCGCCGACACTGGTCCAGGCAAGGCCCGTCACCAGACCGACGCTGTCTGCGGAAGCCAGCTTATCCGGCAGAAATTTCCGTACACCGAGAAGCTCCTCCAAGTTCCGGCCGCTAACGCTGATGCGTTTCAGCTCCGGGTCGGAGACAAAGCGCATGGCGCACTTGCGGCAGAGATTGGCCAGCTCCCGTTCCAGATTCCGAACGCCGGATTCCCGGGTATAGCAGCGGATGAGTTCCCGGATGGCATCGTCGGAGAGGCGGACCTGTGCTTTTTTCAGGCCGTGCTTGTTGAGCTGCTTCGGCAGCAAATGCTCCTTGGCGATCATCAGCTTTTCCTCGTCGGTGTAGGAGCTGAGCTCGATGATCTCCATCCGGTCCAGCAGCGGTCGGGGGATGGTATCGGTCTGATTGGCCGTCGTGATGAACATACAGTCGCTCAGATCAAAGGGCACTTCCAGATAGTTGTCCCGGAAAGTGCTGTTCTGTTCACTGTCCAGGACCTCCAAGAGTGCCGCAGACGGGTCGCCGCGGTAGTCGCTGCCCAGCTTGTCGATCTCGTCAAGGAGGAGCAGCGGATTGCAGGAACCGGCCTGGGAAACAGCATTGAGAATACGGCCCGGCATGGCGCCGATATAGGTCTTACGGTGGCCGCGGATCTCTGCCTCGTCGTGGATGCCGCCAAGAGAAATGCGGGCCAGCTTGCGATTCAGCGCACGGGCCACGCTCATAGCGATGGAGGTCTTGCCGACACCGGGAGGCCCCACCAGGCAGATGATCTGCCCGGGCATATTGGGAGAAAGCTGCTTGACCGCCAGAATTTCCAAAATGCGTTCCTTGACCTTTTCCAGGCCGAAGTGATCTTCGTCCAGGATTCGCCGGGCCGCCTTCACGTCCAGACGCTCCCTGGTCTTTTTGCCCCAGGGCAGCTCCAGCGCCGTGTCCAGATAGTTGCGGATGACGGAGGCCTCAGAGGAGCCATAGGGCTGCTTGGCCAGGCGCTGGACCTCCTTCATAAATTTTTCTTCCACTTCGTCGGGGAGCTTCAGCGCCTCGATCTTCTCGCGGTATTCCTCAAGCTCCGCCTCGTCGTCGCTCTCGCCCAGTTCCGAACGGATGACCTTCATCTGCTCCCGCAGGAAATAGTCCCGCTGGCCCTTGTCAATGCTCTGCTGGGTCTTGTCCTGGATGCTGTTTTCCAGCCGCAGTACTTCCAGCTCCTGGGCCATGAGCTTGTTGGCGAGGTCCAAACGGTGGACGGGATGCAGATTTTGCAGCACGCGCATTTTTTCCGCATAGCCAAAAGTCGCCGCCTGGGTCAAAAGGTCCGCGATCAGGCCCGGATCGTCGGTGGAGAGAATTTTCAGCATTACGTCCTGCACAGGGCGCTGGGTCAGTTCGGCAAACTCGTCAAAAAGCTGGGCAGCCTGCCGTTTCAGCGCCTCGATTTTCGCCGTACCGTGCGTATAATCCAACTCCGGCACCGACTCGGTGCGGGCGCAGAGGTAGGGTGTCTTTTTTACCAGTTCCGTGATCCTGGCGCGGTATTCGCCGTAAACCAGAACGCGAACCGTATCCCCGGACACCTTCAAAATCTGCCGCACATGGGCAACAGTGCCCATGGGGTACAGGTCCTTCAGGTCCGGGTCGTCCTGCAGAATATCTTTTTGCGTGACCAGATAGATCCTCTGGTCTGCCGACATAGCCTTGTCCAGGGCGCGGACAGATTTTTCCCGGCCAACATCAAAATGGATGGTAGTCTTGGGGAAAACCGTCAGGCCGCGCAGAGCCAGGACCGGCATACGTTCGGAAAGAATGATCTCATTCATGGGGTACTCCTTTCTGCGGCATACAGCCGCAGGTAGCAAGAAAAGGGGGCGTTACGCTCCCCCTCTCCTGATATGCAGGCTCAGCCTGCGTTGCTGCGCTTTGCCTTGGAGCGCACCACCTTGGGCTCAACGCCTTTTTCCACGCAGTCACAGGTGATCGTGACATGGGTGATGGACGGATCGGACGGGATATCGTACATGACCTTGGTCATGACCTCCTCCAAAACGGCGCGAAGGCCGCGGGCGCCGATCTTACGGTCGATGGCCTTCTGGGCAATGGCGTCCAGCGCCTCCGGCTCAAAGTCCAGAACCACATGGTCCAGCTCCAGCAGCTTGCGGTACTGTCGGCACAGCGCGTTCTTCGGCTCCGTCAGAATTCGGACAAGATCCTCCTTCTTCAGGTTCCCCAGACTGGTGACCACCGGCAGGCGGCCCACCAATTCGGGAATGATGCCGAATTTCAGCAGGTCGTGGGGCTGCACCTGGGCAAACAGGGCACCCACATCCCGGTCCTTGCGGCTCTTCAGCTCCGCACCGAAGCCCAGGCTGGAACGATCCACCCGGCGCTCGATGATCTTATCCAGGCCGTCGAAGGCGCCGCCGCAGATGAACAGAATGTTGCTGGTGTCCATCTGGATGAACTCCTGCTGCGGATGCTTTCTGCCGCCCTGGGGAGGCACGTTGGCAACAGTGCCCTCCAGGATCTTCAGAAGCGCCTGCTGTACGCCCTCACCGGAAACGTCGCGGGTGATGGAGGTGTTCTCGCTCTTGCGGGCGATCTTATCCATTTCGTCGATATAGATGATGCCCCGCTCTGCCAGCTCCACGTCAAAATCTGCCGCTTGAAGCAGCCGCAGGAGGATGTTTTCCACATCCTCGCCCACGTAGCCCGCTTCTGTCAGGGTGGTGGCATCGGCAATGGCAAAGGGAACGTTCAAAATTTTCGCCAGGGTCTGGGCAAAGAGGGTCTTGCCGCAGCCCGTCGGCCCGATGAGCAAAATATTGCTCTTTTGCAGTTCTACATCAGAAGCGTCTCCGAAATAGATGCGCTTGTAATGGTTATACACCGCCACGGACAGGGCGATCTTTGCCTCGTCCTGACCGATGATATAGCCATCCATATATTCCTTGATCTCCCTGGGCGTGGGCAGACGCTCCGGGGCTTCGGAGGTATCGCTCTCCCCTGTCTCGTACATATTTTCCTGCAGCAGGGTGCTGCAAAGGGCAACACACTCATTGCAAATATACACGTTGGGACCGGACAGGATGCGTTGCACCTGTGCCTGGGTCTTCCCGCAGAAGGAGCAGCGGATCAGTTTTTCTGCCAAAGCAATCTCTCCTTAATTATCTCTGATAAATCACCTTGTCGACGATACCGTATTCCTTGGCTTCCTCCGCCGTCAGGAAATGGTCGCGCTCACAGTCCGCAGTGACCTGCTCCACCGATTTGCCGGTGTTGGCGGCCAGAATCGAGTTGAGGCGCTTCTTCATGTCCATAATACGCTGGGCGTGGATCTGAACATCCGTGACCTGTCCCTGTGCGCCGCCGGAGGGCTGATGGATCATGATCTCGGCATTGGGCAGAGCAATGCGCTTGCCCTTTGCGCCGGAGGACAGCAGGAACGCGCCCATGGACGCGGCCATGCCGATGCAGATGGTGGAAACGTCGCATTTGACATACTGCATGGTGTCATAGATCGCCATGCCCGCCGTGACGCTGCCGCCGGGGCTGTTAATGTAAAACTGGATGTCCTTTTCCGGATCCTGCGCCTCAAGATAGAGAAGCTGCGCGACCACCAGACTGGCGTTGGCGTCGTTGACCTCCTCAGACAAAAAGACAATGCGATCATTGAGCAGCCGGGAGAAAATATCATAGGAACGCTCTCCCCTGCTGGTCTGCTCTACAACATACGGTACAAAACTCATAGCAATGCTCCTTTCTCGAAACATTCACAATTCTAACCGCAACAGAGGGAGATTATTCCTCGTCCTTTTTCTCCTCTGCCTTGGGTGCCACGGCGACGGCGCTGTCAGCAATGAGACGGGCAGCCTTGCGGACCTGCAAATCGCCCTTCATGCCGTCCATGTCCAGGATCTCCTTGACCTTTTCCACGTCCATCTTGTAGGACTCGGCCAGCTTGGCGTATTCTTCCTCGCATTCTTCCTCGGTCACTTCTATCTTTTCCGCGTCAACCACGGCGTCGAGCATGACGTTGGTCTTAACGGAGGACAGCGCGCCGGGACGGAGGCTGTTCTTGATATTGTCCATGTTGCCGCCCATCATCTGTGCATAGGCCTCGAGGGAAGCACCCTGGCTGCGAAGCTCATAATCCATGCGCTCCAGCTGGCGCTCCAGCTCCTCTTCCACCATGCTGTTGGGGATCTCGACGGTCATGTTGGCGACGGCCTTTTCAATGGCGGCGTTCTCAAAAGCGCGGTCGATACCGGCCTGCTTCTCGTCGCGGATACGCTTTTCGATGTCAGCGCGCAGCTCTGCCATGGTGTCAAATTCAGACACATCCTTGACAAACTCGTCGTCCTTCTCGGGCACGACGGTCTCTTTGACCTCACGGACCTTGACCTTGAAGACAACAGAGGCGCCTGCCAGAGACTTTTCATGGTAGTTTTCCGGGAAGGTGACGTTAACATCCTTTTCCTCACCGGCGCTCATGCCCACGACCTGCTCCTCAAAGCCGGGAATGAAGGTGTGGGAGCCGAGCTTCAGCTCATAGTCCTCGCCCTTGCCGCCGGCAAAGGCAACGCCGTCCTTGAAGCCCTCAAAGTCGATGACAGCCGTATCGCCCTCAGCAGCGGCACGGTCAACGGTGGTGATGCGGGCGACGTTCTGCGCCATGCGCTCCACCTCGGCGTCGATCTCGTTCTCGCTGACTTCCACGTCGGCCTTCTCGATCTCCAGGCCCTTGTACTGGCCCAGCGTGACCTCGGGATAGAGGTCGGTCTCAATGACAAGGGTGACAGAATCGTCGTCGCCGATATCCAGCTTGGAAACGCCGGGTCTGCCGACAGGCTTCATGTCCTGGGTCAGGACGCACTCTTTATAAATGTCGGGGAACATATCCTCGACAGCATCCTCAAAGAACACGTGCTTGCCGTAAGCCGCTTCAATGACCATGCGGGGCACCTTGCCCTTGCGGAAGCCGGGCATGGTGATATCCTTGCGGACCTTGAGATAGACCTTGTTCAGGGACGGCTCCAGTTCCGCACGGGTGATCTCCACGGTTACCTTTGCATGGACGGCTTCTTTCTCGACGTTTTTAACATTCATTTTGTTTTTCCTCCTATGTGTCGCGCCGCAGGGCGCACTTTTTCAGTAGATAGCCGATATATTTTAGCAGATATGAAGCGAAAATACAAGCTGTTTTTTCTGTAATCCGGCTATTTCACACGAATTGGGCAAAAACGGACAAAATCCGCTGCGCAGAGCCGGTATTCCACCCCGTCAAAAAGCCCCTCCAGCGCCAGTTTGTGGCTGTCGCCGTGGAGATGACCGTAGCAGCAGAGGGTGACACCATAGCGCTTCAACAGCGCTAAAATTTCTGGACATTCATAGCCGCTGTACCGGGGCGGATAGTGGAGAAAACAGTATTTTTCCCGCTCCGCTGCCGCCTTCAGCGAGGTTTCCAGACGGATCAGCTCCCGCTTGAACACCTTGTCGTTGTGGCTGCCCAGAGCCGCGTCCTCCTCAAAAAACCAACCCCGGGTGCCGCAGATGGCGATATCCTCATATTCGTAGGCATTGTTGTTCAGGACATACATGTCCGAAAAGCCGTTTTCCGCGCAGAATTTATAGAATTTCGTTGCCGTGGTCCACCAATAATCGTGATTTCCTTTCAGGATGATCTTGCGGCCCGGAATGGCGTTGATAAAAGCGAAGTCCTCTCTGGCCGCTGACAGGTCCATGGCCCAGGAGAGGTCGCCCAGCAGGACGGTCGTGTCCTCCGGCCCAATGACGGAAAGGCCCTGGCGGAGCTTCTCCACATAGCCGTTCCACGCGCCGCCGAACACGTCCATGGGCTTATCGGAGCCAAAGGACAAATGCAGATCGCCGATGGCATAGAGGGCCATCCGACCGCCTCCCTTCATAAAAGATGGAGCAGATTGGTATAGAAAACGCGGTCCAGCAGCGCATCCTCATAGCCCTGCCCACGCAAAAACTCATAAAAACCGGCAAAATCCGACAGGTCGGAAAAGCCGTCTGCCAATGCTTCACAGCCGTCCAGATCGCCGCCGATGGCCACATGCTCCTCCCCGCAGAGCCGGAGCGTATGCTCCAAATGCCGCTGCAATACGGAAAAATCGGCGTTTTCGCCCAAAAACGGCGGGTACAGGTTCAACCCCACCGTGCCGCCGCTTTCCGCAACGGCGCGGAGCTGATCGTCCGTCAGATTGCGGGTATGCTCACACAGTACACGGCAGTTGGAATGGCTGGCAAGGATGGGTCGCCGGGAAACTTTGACCAGATCCCAAAACGCCCGTTCGGACAGATGGCTGACATCGATCAGGATTCCAAGGTCCTCCGCAGCCCTGACAAACTCAGCGCCTCGGCGGGAAAGCCCCTGAGAGGAAGCGTGGCAGCCCGCCAGAGCGTTGTCGGCGTTCCAGGTCAGGGTGGTCATGGCAAAGCCCTCAGCCCTCAGAAGCGCAAGCCTTGCCGGGTCACAGCCGATGACCTCCGGCCCCTCAACGGACAACAGGGCAGCAATTTTGCCTTTCTCATTCAACACCACGACTTCCTCAGCCGTGGCTGCAAAGGCGATGCGGTCTGCGTTCTTTTGTACCTCCTGCCGCAGCTTTTTCAGCGGCAGGGTCAGCATTTCCTCCACGGTGCAGGGCGCGCCTTCACTGCATCCGGCGTAGCTGCAAAAAGCAAACACCTGCGCGTAAGCCCGGAAGGCAGACGCCTTTCCAAGGTCGATATGGCAGGTGTTTTCCGCAAGCTGTTCCCCACGGGACCAAAGCTCGAAAGCCGTATCGCAGTGTCCGTCAAAGAAACGAATCCGATCCAAAAGCATCCTCCCAATGCCGGAGCTCCGGCTTTTTTGTGGCAAGCCCCCCGGGGGCATAGACCTCGATCACGTCAAAGCGAGGCTGCTTTTCCGTCTCGTGCTGGGCAAGATACATTGCCGCAGTCTGGCGCAGGCGCTCCTGCTTGCGCCGGTCAACAAATTCCATGGCCTCGGCAAATTCCGCGCTTTTGCGCAGCTTGACTTCGACAAAAACCAGATACTTCTTATTCTCCGCGATAATGTCGATCTCGCCGAAGCGGCAGCGGTAGTTGACACCGATGATCTCATAGCGCTTTTTCCGCAGATACTCCGCCGCAAGGCTCTCGCCCCAAGGCCCCAGCAGATCAGCCGCCATAGAATTTCTTCAAGAAGGTTCGGCGGTGGATGGGACACGGGCCATATTCCCGCAGGGCATCGTAATGAGCGCGGGTACCGTAGCCCTTATGTACGGCGAAGCCGTATTGGGGATAGAGGGCGTCCTGCTCCTCCATAAAGCGGTCACGTGTGACCTTTGCCAAAATGGAGGCGGCGGCGATATTGGCGCTGAGACTGTCGCCCTTGACAATGGTGCGCACGGGAATCTCGCCGAAGTCCGGCTCCCGGTTGCCGTCCACCAGTGCAAGGGCAGGCGTTACGGCAAGCTGCTCCACGGCGCGGCGCATTGCTAAAAATGTCGCCTGCAGAATGTTGATCTCGTCGATGGTCTTTTCATCCACCATGGCGATGCCATAGGCCAGCGCCTGCTCCACGATCACGTCGTACAGCGCGCGGCGGCGGGCATCGGACAGCTTTTTGGAGTCGTTCAACCCCTCAATCTCCAGATCTACCGGCAAAATCACGGCGGCGGCACAGACAGGCCCTGCCAAAGGACCTCTGCCGGCCTCATCCACGCCGCAGATCAGAGAATACCCCTCTGCAAGGGCCGCGTGTTCATACTTCCAAAGCTCACTCATAGTTATTCCTCAATCCGGCGTGAAGCTCAGGCGCTGCCGCAGACCATCGACCACCAGGTCGTAGATCACGGTGCCATCCTCCCGCACGGTCTTATCTATTGTATAGTCTTTGCCGGTGCAGTATGCTTTCGCGGCGCTGTCTGTATCGTCCGTCTCGATCTCCGACACAAAAACGTCCCGCATCTGGTTGTTACTGCATTGGTTGAATATCTCGCGGATCAATTCATAGGTCATCGCCGGGCACCTCCAGGGTAAATCGTCCGATCTTGCAGCTTCGGAATTCCTCCAGCAGAATTCTCGCCATGCGTTCCGTGTCGATCTCGCCTTTGGAAAGAAGGAAGCCGCGTTTCTTTCCGGCCTCGGTCAGAAGCTCCCAGCCGGGCGCGTCCTCCGGGAGGTCGATCTTGTACCGCTGCCGCAGAGCCTCCGGGTAGCGCCGCCAGAGCAGCGCGATCAGATGGCAGGCCAGCGTCTCCACATCGAGAATATCGTCCTTTACCGCTCCTGTATAGGCAAGGCGGCGGCCGACCTCCTCATCGTCAAACTTGGGCCACAGAATACCGGGCGTGTCCAGAAGCAGCAGACCCTTGTCCACCGTCACCCACTGTATTCCGCGGGTCACGCCGGGACGGTTTTCCGCCTTGGCACCCTTACGGCCGGACACCTGATTGATAAAGGTGGACTTTCCAACGTTGGGGATGCCGACGATCATCAGCTTCAGCGGTTTGTTGACAAAGCCCCGCTCCTGATAGCGCTGCAGCTTCTCCGCCAAAAGCTCCCGTACCGCCGGAATGAAGCGGTCGATGCCCTTGCGGCTTTTGCAGTCAGTCCGCAGCACAGTCAGTCCTCTGGCCTTATAGTACTCGCTCCATTTCGCCGTGGCGTCGGGGTCTGCCAGGTCGATACGGTTCAAAATCACCATACGCGGCTTGCTGCCGCAGATGGTGTCAATATCCGGGTTGCGGCTGGAAATGGGGATCCGGGCGTCCAGCAGCTCGCACACGGCGTCCACCAGTTTTAGATCCTCTTCCATCTTCCGGCGGGTCTTGGTCATGTGGCCCGGATACCACTGGATATTCATTTTCTCGTCCATCAGGAAACTGCTCCGAAGCGGCCAAAATCCCGTTCGCCGGTGATTGCATCCTTGCCCGGCAGGATAATGCACAGGACCTTGCCCAAGACCTGATCCAGCTTGATCTGTCCGATGCTCTCCACCCGGCTGTCGGAGGAATGGTTACGGTTGTCGCCCATAACGAAGATGCAGTCCTTCTCCACGGTCACCTCCATAGGGATCCCATAGATAGGAAGCATTTCTTCATTGATATAAGGCTCATTCAGTACCACGCCGTCCACACTGACACAGACCTCACCGTTATTGTTGTAGTCGATGCGGACCGTCTGGCCTTCCGTGGCAATGACCCGCTTGACGATAGGCTCGCCGTCGCGGAATTCCAGCTTGCGGGCGACGACGATGTCGCCGTATTCCAGATCGCCCATGATGACGTTGCTTTGCAGGGCGAGATAGTCGCCGTGATACAGGGTGGGCAGCATGGATTCACCGTTGACGCCCACCAGGCGAACCAGAAAGACGAACACCAAGGTGATGGCCGCCAGAATATAGACCAAATCATGCAGCAGCGAATATATATCGTAAAGGAAGCTCCGCTTTTCTTTCTTTTCTTCCATCAGCGTATCCCTCCGTAATAAGTCGTTATGTGGGCACAGCCGCCCGAGAAACCGTAAGTGAATAATTCTCTGAATATGTATTATACACGAAACCGCAATGGAAATAAAGATAAAATGTTAAAATTTTTTGTGCCGTTCTGTCCGGGCGTGTTTTCCGGCAGTCGAAAAAAGGACGGCTCTGGTCGGTGCACAGAGCCGTCCTCACTGTTAAATTGTTTTCATTCTTGTTTCGTTCTCATTGAGCTGCTGCAGAAGCGCCTCATACTTTTTCGCCTTCTCGCGCTCGGCGTTGACCACAGCCTCAGGTGCCTTTGCCACAAAGCCCTCGTTGCTGAGCTTGCCGCGGAGGGAGGCAAGCATTTTCTCCGTCTTTTCTTTTTCCCTGGCAATGCGCGCCAACTCAGCTTCCACGTCCACCAGCTGATTCATAGGCATATAAAGCGACGCGTCGTGGGTGACGCAGGAGGCCATGCCCTCATGTCCCGCAGGCTCCGTATCGGCAATGATGACCTCGTCAGCATAGGCAAGACGGGTGATGAAGGCCGTGCCGGAGGCAAAGACCCCCGGGGTCTTGGTGACGATATACAGGGTGCATTTCTTCGACGGCGGCACGTTCATCTCCGCGCGGCGGTTGCGAATTGCGCGGATGGCGTTCATAATGCTCTCCATGGCACTCTCCTCCGACTGGAAACTCAGGTACTCGCGGAATTTCGGCCATTGGGCAATGATGAGAGCCTCCCCGTCGTGAGGAATGGCCTGCCAGATCTCCTCAGTGATGAACGGCATAAACGGATGCATCAGCCGCAGAAGCTGATCCAGCACGTAAAGCAGCACCTTCTGAGCCGTCAGCTTGCTCTTTTCGTTCTCGCCGTAGAGACGGGCCTTCGTCAACTCGATATACCAGTCGCAGTAGCTGTCCCAGATGAAATCATAGACCTTCTGCACAGCGATGCCCAGCTCGTACTTGTCCAGATTCTCCGTCACGTCGGCAATCAGGGTGTTGAGCTTGGACAGGATCCACTTGTCGGCGGTCTCCAGCTCGGACAGCAGCGGCAGCTCACACTTGTCGATGCTCAGGTTCATCATCACATAGCGGCTGGCGTTCCACAGCTTGTTGGCGAAGTTGCGCATGGCCTCGCAGCGCTCAACATAGAAGCGCATATCGTTGCCGGGCGAGTTAGCGGTGATCATGTTCATCCGCAGGGCGTCGGAGCCATAGCGGTCGATCATCTCCAGCGGGTCGATGCCGTTGCCCAGGGACTTGGACATCTTGCGGCCCTTGTCATCGCGGACCAGGCCGTGGATCAGGACTGTGTGGAAGGGCGGCTTTCCCGTCTGCTTGCAGCCGGAGAAGATCATCCGCGCCACCCAGAAGAAGATGATGTCGTAGCCGGTGACCAGAACATCCGTCGGGTAGAAATACTTGAAGTCCTCTGCGTCGGTGTTGGGCCAGCCGAGGGTCTCAAAGGGCCACAGAGCCGAGGAGAACCAGGTGTCCAGCACGTCCTCGTCGCGGGTGATGTTCTTGCTTCCGCACTTTTCGCAGGCGGTGGCATCCTCCCGGGATACGGTCATGTGGCCGCAGTCGCCGCAGTACCACGCCGGGATCTGATGTCCCCACCAGAGCTGGCGGGAGATGCACCAGTCGCGGACGTTTTCCATCCAGTTGGTGTAGATCTTGGTGAAGCGTTCCGGGACGAATTTGGTCTCGCCCTCGTTGACCACCCGCAGGGCCTCCTCCGCCAGAGGCTTCATCTTCACGAACCACTGGGCAGAAATGATGGGCTCCACGTCGCGGTGGCAGCGGTAGCAGGTGCCCACATTATGATTGTAAGGCTCCACTTTCACCAGGTAGCCGCCGGCCTCCAGGTCGGCAACGATCTGCTTTCTGGCCTCATAGCGGTCCAGGCCCTGATACTTGCCGCCGAACTCATTGACCACGCCCTTGTCATCCAGCACGCGGATGACCTCCAGGTTGTGGCGCAGACCTACCTCAAAGTCGTTAGGGTCGTGGGCGGGGGTCATCTTGACGCAGCCGGTGCCGAAGTCCATCTCCGCATAGTCATCGGCGACCACGGGGATCTCCTTGTTGACCAGCGGCAGAATGACCTTTTTGCCTACGATGGCCTTGTAGCGCTCGTCATTGGGGTTGACGCACACGCCGCTGTCGCCCAGCATGGTTTCCGGACGGGTGGTGGCAACGATGACCTCGCCGCTGCCGTCGGCAAGCGGATAACGGATGTGCCAGAGACTGCCGGGCTTGTCCATGTATTCGACCTCAGCGTCGGACAGAGCCGTCACGCAATGGGGACACCAGTTGATGATGCGGCTGCCCTTGTAGATCAGTCCCTGCTCATAGAGGTTGACGAAGACCTCGCGGACGGCAGCGGAACAGCCCTCGTCCATGGTGAAGCGGGCACGGTCCCAGTCGCAGGAGGCACCCAGCTTTTTCTGCTGCTGGACGATACGGTCGCCATACTGGCGCTTCCAGTCCCAGACCCGCTCCAGGAATTTTTCACGGCCCAGGTCGTAGCGGGTCAGACCCTCCTTGCGCAGCTCCTCCTCCACACGGATCTGGGTGGCGATGCCCGCATGGTCAACGCCCGGCACCCACAGAGCTGCATAGCCCTGCATGCGCTTGTAGCGGATGAGAACGTCCTGCATGGCGGCGTCCATGGCGTGACCCATGTGAAGCTGTCCGGTCACGTTGGGAGGCGGCATGACAATGGTGAAGGGCTTTTTCTCCGGGTCGCGCTCGGTGTGGAAATAACCACCGTCGCACCAGAATTGATAGAGCTTGGACTCCACCTCTTTGGGGTCGTAGGTTTTGGGTAATTCTCTCATATTTCTGCTCCTTTTTGAAAGAATGTGCATCATAAAACTTCACGCGAGGGCAGCACACCACACAAAACGGTAATTGTGTCGTGCATGAAGTTTTATGCGCATGTGGGCCGATACGGCCCACGCGCTTAAAATAATAAGCGCCCTGAGCAAAGCTGCTCAGGGCGATAAAATACCGTGGTACCACCTGAATTCCCGCAAAAAGCGGGCGCTCTTGCCCCTGTAACGGGAGGGATCCGTGCGGACCTACTAATTTCAGCCCGCAAGCTCAGAAGCGACCTTCATCGTTCTCCGACAGGGACTTGCACTGACCGTCCCCTCTCTGTGTCGAAGCGTCCGACTACTCCTCTTCGTCAGCGCATTTATCAAATATTCCTTACCGGGCCTTTCCCGGCAACAGGTCCATGATAACGGAAAAAACCGGCCTTGTCAAGCCTTATTTCGGCACATAGGCGTTCATGGCATCCGCCAGATCGGCAAGCAGCGCACAAGCGCGGTCCTTGTCGAGATCAACAGCCGTCAGATAGAGCTTGACCTTCGGCTCCGTGCCCGACGGGCGGACGATGACGCTGCCCTTTTCGCCCAAAACCAGCGTGACCACATTGGACTTGGGCAGAAGCACCGCGCTCTCCTCGCCTGTCAGCATATTCCGGGTGATCCGGGACTGATAGTCCGTGCAGTAGGTGACGGGGATGCCGCAAAGCTCCGTGGGGATGGAGGCGCGGAAATCGCCCATGAATTTCGCGGAAAGCTCCATGGCGTTGGGGCCTTTCAGCTCGATGCTGATGACCTTAGCCTCGTGATAGCCAAGTTCTGCATAGAGGGCGTCCATCTTCTGCGCCAGATTCATGCCCTCGCGCTTGAGCTTGGCCGCCAGATCGCAGGTCAGCATAGAAGCCACCACCGCGTCCTTGTCCCGGGCGTAGGTGCCCTTGAGGTAGCCGCAGCTTTCCTCAAAGCCAAAGACGAAACGATCCTCCTCGCCCTTTTCCTCCAGAGCGAGAATCTCGCCGCCGATGTACTTAAAACCTGTCAGGACTGACTTCATTTTCACGCCGTATTTCGCCGCCACCTTGTCTGCCAACGGCGTGGAGACGATGCTGCGCACGGCGACAGGTGACTGAGGCAGCTTGTCCTGGGCAGACAGTTCACCAAGTATGTAATCCAACAGCAGGCAGCCCAGCTCGTTGCCAGACAGCTTTCGGAAGCCGTCACCCTCGGGAACAGCCACGGCCACGCGGTCACAGTCCGGGTCCGTGCCCAGGATCAGGTCCGGGTGGGTATGGACGGCGATCTTATAGCTTTCGTTCAGCGCCGCGTCCGTCTCCGGGTTGGGATATTC
>CAMGRA010000007.1 GCA_946061345.1 uncultured Clostridia bacterium
GCAGCACCATGTACGACATTTACGATGTCTCCGTGGCGGAGGCGGAGCGCTGCGGTCTGGGCTATGATCTCATCGCCGGCAGTGACATTGCGGCCTTCCGCAAGATCGCTGAGGCCATGATCGCCCAGGGATTATAATTTGCCATATCATAATAACTGCGGCAGCGGGTTCTCCCGCCGCCGCAGTTTGTCATATTATCAGGGGCCAAATGATAATTTTTCGTGCAATCCGGGCGCCGCTGTGATAGAATAGGAAAAAAGACGAAAAACTGCCGCCATCATGCATTTGCGGCGGGAAATGAGGTGTGTCATGGAGCTTTTCAACACCAAAACACTGACACAGGAGCTGGCGGAGGCGGAGCTGCCCTGCGCCCGGGCACTGCTGGAGGATACGGAGACTCTCCGGGCACTGCTGGCCCTTTCCGGCCACCAGCCGGATCTGTGCCGCCGCGTTCAGAGCCTCTGCGCGCCCTGGCTGCAGACTGCCGGGGATGCCGGGGAATGGCTGCGGGACCTGTATGACCGGCTTTCCAGCCGTATTTTCCCCGAGGGTGAAGCGCCGGAACTGACGGAGGGGGAGCGGCTGTACCTGCTGGTGCTGGAAGCCCTGTTTTCTCAAAATGTGGAGGAATTTGACCCGCTGACAGATCTTTTGACCCTGGAAACGCAGCAGGAGAAAGACAGCAACGTATCGGCGGAATACGCGCGCTTCCGTCTGGCGGTGCGTGAGGCTCATTTTATGGCGCTGCTGCGTCTGGGACGGGAGCTGCAGCCCTTCGACCCGGCCTCCCACACCATCGGCGTGCACAATGTGGCGGTGCATACGGCCCTGTTTGCAAAGCAGGCGGGCTTCCCGGTGGACTTACCCCTCATCAGCGCCGCGGCCCTGGGCCACGACATCGGCAAATTCGGCTGCCGGGGCAGTGACGCCGCCCGGGTGCCCTATCTGCACTATTACTATACCTGGCAGTGGTTCTGCGAGAACGACATGGAGAACATCGGCCATGTCTCCGCCAACCACTCCACCTGGGACCTGGAATTTGAGAACCTGCCCATTGAATCCCTGCTGCTCATCTACGCCGACTTCCGCGTCCGCGGCAAACGCACGGATAACGGCAGGGAGGAGATGAAGATCTGCTCCCTCCGAGAGGCGGGAGAGGTGATCTTCTCCAAACTATATAACATGACATCGGAGAAGCAGCTCCGCTACCGCACGGTCTACACCAAGCTGCAGGACTTCGAGCAGATGCTCGTCAGCAGCGGCGTGCCGACGCAGATAGATGTCAACGCCCTGATGCCCGTCACCCGGACGGATGCGTCGCTGCTGTCGCCGGAGCAGGCGCTGCGGGAGCTTCGCACCATGACCCTGCGGGGCAGCGTCGCCCTCATGCACACCATCAGCACGGACAAATCCCTGGAGCAGCTTCTGGAGCAGGCCAAGGGCGAGAAGAATTTACAGCGCATCCGAACCTATCTGCTCCTTTTGGAGGAGTTCAGCACCTACATGACCCGTGCCAACAAGCAGAAGACTCTGCTGCTGCTCTATGAGCTTTTGATGCACCCGGACGGCGACGTGCGCCGCACCGCCGGACGCATCATGGGGCAAATTCTTGCCAACAGCGGTCCGAAATACCGCAAGGAGCGGCCCCAGTCGGCAAGATCCGACACCATGACGCCGACAATGATGACCCTGCTGTCTGAGTCGGTGGAGCTGTGGGAATACTATATTGACCAATGCCTGTACCCGGAGCGGAAAATCTCGCCCAAGCATGCCATCCGCATTTCCAACTCCCTGAAGATCATCTGCGAGCACCTGTTTGCCTCCTGCGACGAAAAGGAGGCACCCCGGCTTCTGGAGCCGCTCTTTGACCGGGCCATGAAGGCCGGGGGCTTCGACCGCTTTGCCCTCATCGACTCCATCTGCCACGTGCCCGGCCGGTATCTCCGGGAGGAGCAGTGCCTGGCGCTCATCGGGCGGCTCACCGAATGTCTCGGCAGCGAGAAGGTGGAGCTGAAGATCATCAGCCTGCGCTGTTTGCAGCATTTACAGCAGCTTCCCGGACTGCGCCCTGTCATCGAACGGGTACTTTTGGACTATGACCCGCCGGAGGATGAATACCGGGCTATGTTCCTCTATCTGAAGGGCCTTCTGCTGGGACAGCCCTTTGTACCGCTGACTTCTCAGCAGCTTTCCCAGATCCATCTGAGCAATCTGAAAAACGTCGTCCACTGGACGGTCAAGCTGGAGCAGATGGAGATGCTGTGCCGACAGGTCGGGGAGCAGCCCCAGAGCGCCTTCCACACGGCCATGCACCTGTCCAATCTGATGTCCGTCAGCGAGCACCTGCCGGTGCGTGAGGCAGCGGGCAGGCATCTGCTGGAGATCGCCCCGGAGCTGTCTGTGGACCAGATCAACGAGATCACCATTGACCTGACCCGTGAGCTGGAGACCGGCCAGGAACAGGTATCCCTGTTTATCGCGCCCTATCTGGGGCGGCTCATGTGCCTGCTGCCGGACAAGGAGCTGCAGGAGACCGTCGGCCAGCTGGAGGAATTGGCGCGGGGAGCCTCCGCGCTTCCAGCCCAGGTGGCTATGCGCACCCTGGGCGAGGCCGTTGCAGCCTTGCCGGAGGAACGTTCGGACGTGCTGGAGCATATTATCGGTATTCTGATGACCGGCATCAGCCACTACAAACCGGCCATCCACCAGGCGGCTCTGAACGTCCTGTGCCTGGGCGTTTTGGGAAACAGCCAAATTCCCATGGAGCGCCGCCACAATATCTTTGCGGGCCTCCACAAAAAGCTGCTGACCATCCTTTCCGAGCCGCACAAAGGAAATCTGGTTTTCTTCAACCGCGCCGCCATGCTCAACCATCTTTACCGCTTTATTGTCGAGCAGGAGACGGAGCACGGGCCCTTCCGCTTTGCGCCGACCAAGCCTGCGGCCTTTTTCCCCGGAACCTTCGATCCCTTCTCCGTGGGCCACAAGCAGATCGTGGAGGAGATCCGCGCCCGGGGCTTTGAGGTCTATCTGGCGGTGGACGAATTCTCCTGGAGCAAAAAGACCCTGCCCAAGCTGCTGCGGCGGAAAATCGTGGGCATTTCCATCGCCGACCAGCCGGACACCTATCTGTTCCCTGACGACATTCCCATCAATATCGCCATGCCGCAGGATCTTGCTCTGCTGAAAAAGCTGCTGCCCAAGCGGGAGCTCTACCTGGTGGCGGGAAGCGACGTCATCGCCAACGCCTCGGCCTACCGGCAGACGGGCCCCGGCAGCGCCGCTTCCTACAACCATATTATTTTCTGCCGTGACGGCAGCAGTAGCCCGGAGGAATTTTCAACCGTTCTCCGGGGTAAGGTGCAGCTTTTGTCCCTGCCGCCCTTTTATGAGACGGTCAGCTCCACCCGTATCCGCGAGTCCATTGACCAGAAGCTGGACATTTCCATGCTGGTCGACCCGGTGGTGCAGAACCTGATCTATGAACAGGGCCTCTACGTCCGCTCGCCGGAGGAAAAGAGCGTCTTAGAGCGGCAGAGACTTCTGTTCCGGCGCTTTAAGGCTCCGTCGGAGGACGCGCCGGAGGAACTGAACCGGCTGCTCAACGACCTGAAGCATCCGCTGGCGGTGGCCCTCTATGACCGGCCGGACCGTCTGGAGGGCTGGGCCGTCGGGCGAACCATCCTGCTGGACGACCTGTACGGTGTCCTTGGCTCCCTGATGGCCGCCACCTATGTCCGCAGACACGCCTCCGGCCAGCTTTTGTGGATCGACCGGATCCACGTGTCGGAAGAGGCGGCGGAGGAGATCATCCGGATGCTTCTCAACGAGCTGCTGGCCCGCAGCCTGGAAAAAGGCCCCACCTACGCCCTGTGCCGCTGTCCGGAGGAAAACACGGCTCTGCGCAGTGCCATAAGCCAGTTGGGCTTTGTGCCCACCGGAAACGAGGATGTTTTCTATGTGGATATGCGCGCGCCGGTGATATTGCTGCAGGATGCCATGCTCTGTATTAAAAAGCCCCACCACGACGAGCCTGCCGTCCGGCAGGCGGTGATGCAGTCCCGGCCCAGACTCCGCAGCGCGCTGAACCGGATGTTCCCCGGCAAGCTGCTGCTGTGCTTTGATTCGGAGATGCTCAACCAGGCGCTGCTGGAGCGGATCGAAAAGATGAACGGGGTGCGGGAAAAGCCCAAAGGGGAGCGGGCCCTCGGCCCCTATATGTGCGTCCCCTACGGCAAGATCTTCTCCGATGAGATCGTGCCCGATACCGTGACCAAGACCCTCCACGTGGAGAAATGCTTCCATCCCGACCTGCGCAGCTTTGAGATCCGGGAATATCCGGGCTATTCGCAGCTCAAAAACCAGGTGCGCACCCTGAAATCCTTCCAGCGGCCCATTCTTCTGGTGGACGACCTGCTCCACAAGGGCTACCGCATCGACAAGCTGGACAAGGTGTTCCGCAGTGAACAGCTCACCATCCGGCGGATCATTGTGGCAGTCATGTCCGGCTACGGCCGCGACCTGATGCGGGTCCAGGGCCGTCAGGCGGAGTGCGAATACTTTATCCCCAATCTGCGCTACTGGCTCACCGAGAGCCTGCTCTATCCCTTCATCGGTGGCGACAGCATCGGAGAGCGTCCCGCCCGGGAGCATATGCTGCCGTCGGTGAACCTGATTTTGCCCTATTGCTATCCCTATTTCTTCCGCGACGCGTCTCAGGAGAGTGTGCGTCTCCTTTCCAAAACGGCGTTGGAGGGGGCGCTGCAGATCCTCCGGGCGCTGGAGCAGGCCCATCAAAGCCTGTTCAGCACGGCGCTGACCATCCGCCGCCTCAGCGAGGCGCTGCAGCATCCGCGCCTGCCGGATAAGGGAAGCTGTATGAATTTTGATTTCAGCCGTCCTGCCTCGGACTATCTCGAGGAGGATCTGGTCCAGATCGACCGCATCTGCCAGACGGAGGTCCCGAGAAAATGATGCTTCAAAAATGGAATGAGTTTTGCCTCTGCGGAGAGCAAGGCATGTTCCCGGCAGGGAGCGTGCCGGTGGAGGAGCTTTTTTCTCCGCTGGTGTTTCTGGTCCGCCGGGAGGGGCTGACCGGGCGGGGGCTGTTTGCCATCCAAAGCCTGGGAGAGCTGTATGAGGACAACTCCGTGGAATGCCTGCTGCCCTGCCGCCGGATGGTGCCAGGAGATCAGCAGAAGCTGGAGGGCTTCGTCCGCAGCCATGGTGCCTGCGTGCTCAACACGGCGTTTGCCAACTGCTTCTCCTATCTTCAAGCTTACACGTCCGGCGCGAAAAAGAAAACATACCGCGTCACCCTGGTGGGATTGGGGGACGTGGGCGGCACGGTGCTGACCGGACTGAAGCTTCTGGGGCGGGAGTTGAGCGAGATCGCCGTCTATGACCCCAACGAGGCCCTGTGCGCCCGGTACGAAATGGAGCTGAACCAGGTCCTGCGGGAGCGGGACGGTCAACAGCTACCAAAGGTGACCGTCTGCCCGGAGGAACGGCTCTTTGACTGCGACCTGTTTGTCTTTACTGCCTCACGGGGCGTGCCGGGGCTGGGTTCCGGCATCAATGACGTGCGGATGGCCCAGTATGCGGCAAACCGCGCCATGCTGACAGCCTATGCCAAAAAGGCGCGGAAGGCCTATTTCAGCGGTCTGTTCTGCCAGGTGTCCGACCCGGTGGACCAGCTTGCCCGGGCGGTGTTTTTGGAGAGTAACCGGGACGGGACGGGAAAGCCGGATTATGCCGGCCTGCTTCCCGAGCAGGTCCAGGGCTTCGGCCTGGGCGTTATGGCGGCACGGGCTGCCTATTACGCCGACCGGGAGGGCGTGGACTTTTCCGAAGGGCGGGTCTACGGCCCCCACGGCAATGGCCTCATCGTCGCAAATCGCTGCGGCATGGGCTATGACGACACCCTGTCCCGGCACCTGACGGAGCTGACCCAAACCGCTAACCTCCGGGTGCGGGAGCTGGGCTTCAAGCCCTATATCGCGCCGGGTCTGTCCTCCGCGGCGGTCAGCCTTCTTCGGCTGCTGCGGGGAGAGGAGCACTACGGCGCTGTCCCTCTGGGCGGCACCTATTTCGGCTGCGTCAGCCGCTTTACCCCGCAGGGCCTGCTGCTGCGGCGGGAGGAGATCTGCGGTATGCTCATGACGCGCCTTGCCCAGACCCACAAAATGCTGAGGGAGTTTGATCAATGATGACGGAAAAGCTGTATCTGATGCGCACCGGCTGCGGCAGGCGGCTGGAGCGTGGGCTGGAGCTTGCGCTGCAGGACCTGCCGGCGGAGGAGCTGGACGCCGGGCAGCTTGCGGGAAACGGCCGGGAAAAGCGTCTGGTCTTCGCGGTCCATGTGGACGAATTCGGCCCGGACGGCTCCTTTTTGCAGCTTCTGCGGCTGCTGCGGCAGAAGCCTGGCTGCCTGCGCGGCAGCTTTGGGGTCATCGTCGTCGACGGCGACGGGGAGCTTTACACCAAGCAGGCCGCCCGGGAGCTGGCCCTGGCTGCCAACCTGGCCGGGTGCGCCTTTCCCGGCAAGCCCCTGGTGGAGGGCACCGGCTCCCTGTATAACCAGCACATCCTTGCCTCCCAGCTTCAAAAGACCTGGGAGGAGACGTATTTTTACCAGATCCGGGCGCTCATCCTGCGGCTGCGTTCCTTTTCGCTTCCGACCTTTGACAAGCCGCGCCTTCTGATGCTCCACGCCTCGGACAACCTGCGTTCCAACACCCTCTGGCTGGGACGCCGGGTGCTGGAGCGTCTGCCGGAGCGCTTTGAGCGGTGGGAGATCGCCCTGCAAAACGGCACGATCTACGACTGCCGGGGCTGCTCCTATGAGACCTGTCTCCATTTTGCCCAGAGCAGCACCTGCTTTTACGGTGGGGCCATGTCCGAGCAGGTTTTGCCCGCCATTGCCGAAAGCGACGCTCTGCTGTTTCTGTGCCCCAACTACAACGACGCCGTCAGCGCCAACCTCACGGCCCTGTTCAACCGGCTGACCAATCTGTTGGTGCGGCAGGACCTGTTCAATAAATATCTGTTTGGCATCGTTGTCTCCGGCTATTCCGGCAGCGACCTGGTGGCAAAGCAGCTTTTGGGAGCCATGTGCTTCAACAAGACGGCCATTCTGCCGCCGGAATTCTGCCTGATGCAGACCGCCCACGATGCCGGCTCTGCCAGCCACGCCGAGGGGATCGGGGAAAAGCTGGATTGCTTCGCGGAAAACATTTCGCGCCTCCTGGCGTAAAAACGGCGGGAAATCCCCGTGACAGGCGTTTCACGGGAAAAACCGTTGCTATTTTTCCTGTTTCATGTATAATAGAAGCATGAAAAAACGGTCGAATCGGAGGACGCTATGAAATACCGCTGCCTTGTGGTGGACCACGACGACACGGTGGTCAACAGCACCGCCACGGTGCATTATCCCAGCTTCCGGGAGTTTATGAACATCCACTACCCCCAGCTCCATTACACGCTGGAGGAATATATCATCAAGAATTTTTCCCCGGGGATCATCCCACTGTTCCGGGACGAGATCGGCATGGACGAGGCGATGATGAACGAGGAGCACCGCTTCTGGGACGAATATGTGCAGCAGCACGTGCCTCTGGCCTACGACGGTATGCGGGAGCTGCTCTGGGCACAGAAAAACGCCGGCGGCCTGGTGTGCGTCGTGTCCCATTCCATGTCAAAGAATATCCTCCGGGACTACCGGGAAAACGGTCTGCCGGAGCCGGACATGATCTTCGGCTGGGAAAGTCCCCCGGAGCAGCGAAAGCCCAGCACCTATCCCATTGAGACCATCCGCGCGGCTTTCGGCCTGGAACGGGAAGAGCTGCTGATGCTGGATGACCTGAAGCCCGGCTATGACATGGCAAGAGTCTGCGGTATCAGATTCGCGGCGGCGGGCTGGGCCAATGACATCCCTCAAATCGAGACTTTTATGCGCGGCAACTGCGACCTCTATTTTAAGACGGTTGCGGAATTGGCCGGATATCTGGCGGAATGACCACAAAATAAGGCAAAATTCTTGCTTTTTCTTACGCCCTGTGATAGAATGAGACGTCACAAAAAAGAGGGAGAACGGGTATGAGCAAACGCATTGTAAAAATCGTCCTGACCGGCGGCCCTGCGGCAGGCAAGACCACCCTGACCAGCCAGATCCTGAAGGAATTCAAGCAGGAGGACGGCTGGCGTGTCATCACCATCCCGGAGACGGCGACGGATCTGATCTCCGGCTTCGGAATCAAGCCTTTCGGCAACTGTATGTCTATGCTGGCCTTCCAAGACTTCGTCATTGCCGACCAGCTCCACAAGGAGAAGCTGGCCCTGGCCGCTGCGGAGATCGTTCCCGAGGACAATATCCTCATCATCTATGACCGCGCCCTGCTGGACGACAAAGCCTATATCACTGACGAGGAATTCGCCCGGGTCCTGTCGAAATTCGACGGCCGGACCGAGGCCTCCGTTTTGGCAAATTACGACATGGTCCTGCACCTGGTCACCTGTGCCAAGGGGGCTGAATTTGCCTATGACCTGGGCAACAACGCCCGCACCGAATCCCTGGAATACGCCCGGGAGATGGATGACCGCACCCTGCGCGCCTGGAGCGCCCATCCCAATCTGAAGATCATCGACAACTCGGTGAATTTTGCTGACAAGATCCAGCGCGCTCTGCAGGAGATCTACCGCGCCGTGGGCGAGCCGGAGCCGATGGCCCAGAAGCACAAGTACCTGATCGCCATGCCCGACATGGAGAAGCTGACGACCATCTACAACGCCGCGACGCTGGACATGATGCAGACCTATCTGCGGGAGACCAATCCCGCCGTGGAGCGCCGCATCCGCCAGCAGCGCAACAATGACGACTACCTGTATTTCTACACCGAAAAGCACCTGATGCCCGACGGCACCAAGTGGGACACGGAGAAGCCCATCTCCCAGAAGGAGTACATCCGCTATCTGATGGAGGGCGATCCGGCGCTGCACACGGTCCACAAAACGAAGTATCGTTTTACATACCATAGCCAGCGCTTTGAGATCGACGTCTATCCCTTTTGCGGGGATAAGGCGGTCCTGTTCTGCTACATCGGCGGCGACCATGTGGTGCTGCCGCCGGAGATTCAGGTCCTGCGGGATGTGACCGGAGACCCTGCATTCAAGAACAAACAGCTTGCCAAGACGCAGAAGCTGTGATTTGATACATTATTAATGATAGGAGGAGGCAACGATGAGCATTGTAGTGATCGGCGCAGTTTTTGTGGATATCAAGGGCTATCCCAGCGGCACCTATATCCCAGGCGGCAGGAATGTGGGCACGGTGGAGCAGGTCCACGGCGGCGTCAGCCGAAACATTGTGGAGGACATCGCCAACGTGGAGCTGCGCCCGACCTATGTGAGTCTGGTGGATGAGACCTCCGTCGGTGACGACGTGCTGAAAAAGCTGCAGAACCACAAGGTCAATACCGACTATATGCGCCGCACGCCGGACGGGATGGGCACCTGGCTGGCCATCTTTGATAACGACGGCGATGTGCTGGCGGCCATCTCCAAGCGGCCGGATCTGCGACCCATTGCGGACATTCTGGATGAACAGGGCGATGAGATCTTTGAAGGTGCAGACAGTATCATCATCGAGATCGATATGGACAAGGACGTGGTCAAGCGGGTCTTTCAGTTGGCCAAAAAGCATGAAAAGCCCATCTATGCCGCAGTGACCAATATGTCCATCGCTGTGGAGCGCCGAGACTTCCTCCAGCTCACGGACTGCTTTGCCTGCAATCTCAGCGAGGCCGGCATCCTCTTCTCCGAGGACTACGAGGAGGTGGAGCCGGAGGAGATGATGGAGATCCTTTCGGAAAAGGTGATGCGCGCCCGGATCCCGCGGATGATCGTCACCATGGGCGCCAACGGCGCGGTCTACGCCGACATGTACGGCGAAAAGGGCTGGTGCCCCAGCAAAAAGGTGGCGGTCAAAGACACCACCGGCGCGGGAGACGCCTTCTTTGCCGGTGTTTCCATCGGCTTGACCTATGGCAAGCCCCTGCAGGAAGCCTGCCAGATCGGCACGCGCCTGTCTACTTCAGTGATCTGTACCTCCGAAAATGTCTGCCCCCGTTTCCTTCCCAGCGAGTTCGGATTGGATGTTAAGGTGGCAGAATAGAAGAGTTTTTCTACAATTGAAAAATTTTCATGGGAGTGAATGTGAATTATTTGAAAATAGGGTTGCATTTCCGGCAGAAAAATGCTATATTCTACTCGGTTGTGAGAGGCAATGCAGGTAATGCTGCTGAGACCAAGCGGGGGGGATTACCGCAAAGCCTGTTGCACTGAACAAAAAAGAAAAGAGGTAGTTTTTCATGAAGTTCCTTAAAAAACTGGTTGTCTTTCTTTTGGTTCTGACTCTGAGCCTGAGCCTGTGTCTGACTGCGTTTGCAGGCGATACGGACGACGATAAGGAAGAAGCAGGTTCTTCCGATGTCGGCGAGCCTGACGGCGACGAGGCCGGAAAGACTGACGACAACGAGGAAGAATCGCAGCAGCCCGTCGACGATCCCGAGGAAGAGAAGCCCGGCACCGACGATCCCGAGGAAGAGAAGCCCGGCACCGATGATCCCGAGGAAGAGAAGCCCGGCACCGATGATCCCGAAGAGGAGAAGCCCGGCACCGATGATCCCGAAGAGGAGAAGCCCGGCACTGACGATCCCGACAAGAAGGATGTCCGTGATATCTTCACCGATCTGGCCGACTACACCGATGACTACTACGCAACTGCAGCCATTCAGTTCTGCTATGATAACGGCCTGATGGTCGGCGTCGCAGAAGACAAGTTCGCTCCCAAGTCCACCACCCTCCGCGCCGAGGTAGCTACCATTGTCTGCCGTATGCTCGAGGGCACTCCCGGCACTACCACCAGATTCACTGATGTTGCTGCCGATGCATGGTACACTCCGTACATCGCTTGGGCTGACGAGGCTAAGGTCATGATCGGTGTCAGCGAGAAGGAATTTGCTCCTGAAGCTAACATCACCCGTGAGGAGCTCGTCACCGTTCTTTGGCGTATCAGCGGTTCTCCTGAGTCCGAGACCAGCCTGAAAGATTTCGCCGACGCTGAAAAGGTCAGCGGCTATGCACAGACCGCTATGGCTTGGGCTGTCGAGAACCATGTTATCCTTGGCACCGACCTTAAGACTCTGGAGCCGGGCGTTACCGCCACCAGAGAGGAAATGGCCGCGATCTTCATGCGCTTTGTGACCAACGGATAAATTAATACCTGAAAGGCACCCTTCCCCCCCCCCGCGGGCGGCGGGTGCCTTTTTTATGAAAAAAATACAACTCTGGAGGTAAACATGAGAAAACATGGCTTTTTCAAGCGAACTCTGAGCCGGTTCCTCGCGATCGCAATGCTGGCGTGCCTTTCGGCCACCGCTTTTGCTGTAGGCGAACCCGGCGAGGTTGCTGACGGAAGAGTTTTCGTTTCCAATGTCAAGACCCAGCTTGCGCCCGGTGCGGTAGAGCACCGGATCACAACGAACAATAGTACCGGCAAGGATCAGAACATCGACTTCCTCTGCGAGGTCGACCTGAGCGGCACGAATACCATTAAGGTCATGGCCTGCTACGCCGGTTACCTGACCACGGATCTGGCGGGCGACAGCACAGCCATCGACTGGCGTATGATGACGCTGCCGGAGCAGGCGGCCCGTGCGCAGGAATATTTTGACGCGCATCCGGATCTGTATCCCAACTATAAGGTCGTCGGCGTCATCGTCGGCGACACCTACAACATGGGAACGGGCCAGCCCACCAGTGTTCTGGTCATGAACGGCAAGACCTACCAGGGGCCCAACGGCGACTGGTATTTCGCCATTGACAAGGACGGCGATCCGATGATCACCAACAGCATGGACACCTCCAATCTGGAGTCTGCTGTGGGCGGCATGGGCCTCATCGTTCAGAACGGCAAGAACGTTGCCAGAACAAATGACAACTACACAGACAGCAGCTTCAGCCGCGCCGCTGTGGGCGTGACGGCTGACGGCAACGTGGTCACCTTCTGTACTTACGGCAACAGCTACCCCATCTCCTGCGGCTACACCTGGCGCGAGGTCGCTGACTACCTGATTGCCCAGGGTTGCACCGATGCCATCATGCTCGACGGCTCCGGTTCCGCTGAATGGTGCGCCCGCTATGAGGGTGCCGACAGCGTCGTATCCGTCAGCCATCCCTCCGATGGCAGTTCCCGCGCGGTTGGCTCCTGCCTGCTGATCGTCTCTATGGCGACACCCGACGGCGTATTCTCAAGAGCTAACGTCACCCCCAGCACCACAGTCTACACCCCCAATTCCCAGGTGAGCTTCTCCGCCACCGGCAGCGACAGCGCCGGCAACGCGGTGGAGGTCCCGGCGGACGCTGTCTGGGCACTGGATGAGGGCAGCGCTTCCATGGGCTCCATAGAGGGCAATGTGTTCACCTCCAACGGTACCACCGGCGACGTGACGGTCAACCTGGTCTATAACGGCAAGGTCGCCGGCTCCGCAACGGTCACCATCGCCAAGCCCGACTCCATCACCTTTGCTCAGGACATGGTGGAAATGGGCCGCAATGAATCCAGCGACCTGGGCCTGCAGGTCCGCTGTCAGAACCGCGACGTGGTCCTGAAAAACGGCGACCTGATTTGGGAAGTCACCAGCGACGACCCCGCCGTGGCTGAGAGCATTGGCTCGGTGGACCTGAACACCAACCTCTTTACCAGTGTGGATACCACCTGCACCGGCAAGATCACCATCACCTCCGCTTACGATTCTGCTGTCACTGCAACAGTCAGCGTCACTGTCGGCAAGGAGCCGGTCAAGGCGCTGGACTTTGAGCCTGTGGAAGGAAAGACCCTGCAGGAGTACTACGGCCTGGACGAAAACAACTACGTGGTGGGCCGCTCCGGTGACGCTGAAACTGCGGTTGCTGCTACCGGCCTTCTGACCAGACTTCACTATGCCGGCCGCCGTACCAATGAGACCAGTGTGCAGGAGACTGCCCGCCTGGTCAGTGTTGCAGACGGTTATCCTGTCCGCTCCGGCGAATACGCTCTGCAGGTCAACTACGACTTCTCCAACTGCCTCCCTGGCAAAACGGAGGGTGCCAACGTCGGCCTGTCTGAGGACCTTTACATCCCGGGCAACCCCACTGCCATCGGCCTGTGGGTCTATGTCCCCAAGAACACTCCCAACCTGTGGCTCCGTGTCCGTCTCGGCATCGTTGAACCGGGCGCCGCGACGCCCCGGTATACCCAGTTTGACTTCGGTCAGCAGATCAATACCTCCTTCCCCAACCGTCCCAGCGACGATGCCGTTGGCAGCTTTGACGGCACCTACGGTGGCCTGACGGAGTGCGAGGAGGGCACCTGGGTCTTCTGTCAGGCAGACCTCACCGCCTACAAGGGCTGCTCCTTCATCATCCCCGCCGGTGAGGCCATCCGCCTGATGCGCACCGACGGCGCCGCAGACCTGACCTATACGGACCCGGAGACCGGCGTATCCAAGACGGTCAAGCAGGCCCACGGCAAGTATCTGCGCGACGGCACCGAGGTTGCCATTGAAAACTGCAAGGGCAGCGTCTATTTCGATGACCTGATGTTCATCTACGGCAACGTCAATGAGGACACCGACGCTCCCACCGTGACCGAGGCCAAGTTCTATGAGAACAACGACGCGGTCGAACTGAAGGACGGTGCCACTCTGGAATGGAACACCGCTGCTTCTTCCCACTACTTCAGCGTCAGCTTTGACGACGCGATCGGAGCCAGCGGCAATAAGCCCGTGGGCATCGACTACGACGCCTGCTTTATCTACCTGGACGGCGAGCTTATGAACGGCAAGGCCGGTACCCTGGTGGACAAGAGCACCAACTCCATCATAACCTACGCATCCCTGTCCAACGGCGAGCACTCCTTGCGCGTGCTCCTCAGTGATAAGAACGGCAACCGCACCTCCAGGACCTACTATTTCACGGTCAAGAACGCCGAGGCCAGCCTGCCCGTCTACAGCGTGGTAACGGATAAGGAGACTGCGCCTCTGGGCGGCGAGATCAGCGTCACGGTCCGCGCCAGCGACCGCACCGGCCTGACTGCCGTGACCACCACCGTTGAGGTGGAAAACCGCTATGCGGGCGGCGGCTACACCGTGACTGCGGCAGAGGGCTACACCCTGGGCGAGGTCAGCTACAACGAGGTCGACAGCACCGTCACCTTTACCGTGACGGGCGACGGCAGCCTGACCGGCGAGGGCGATGTTGCCACCATCACCTTTGACGTTGACCGCAGCCTGGTGCCCGGCAGCTTCTTCACATACGCAGTGAACAGCGGCGTCACCACAGTCAGCGGCATCAGCGGCGACTACCATCCCGGCTTCTCCGCAGCCCAGCGCAGACTGGAGGTCACCGCGCCCTATACCGTCACCAGTGACCTGCTCTATGCGGGCATGACCGGCGGCGCGCTCTATGTCCGCGACCAGTCTCAGAACCCGGTGGCAAACATTGACGTATACTACGTCGGCGGCGAGAAACTTGGCACCACCGATGAAAACGGCAAGCTGGTCCTCAGCGACGAGCGGCTTGCCGCAGCCGGTTCCTTCCAGGTCTATGCAGACGGCGAGGGCGGCATCTCCTTTAACGCCACCATCACCGTCAACAGCGTGGCAGACGGCTCCGGCAACGTGCTTCACACCGTGGTGGACGACGCCACGACCTGCCGGAACTTCTCCTGGCTGTCTCCCGTCAACGCCAATGTGATGCTCCGTTATGCCGACAGCGAGGCTGGTCTGGCTGAGGCCACTGCTGCCAAGGTGGACGCGCAGCTCCTGCGTTTTGCCAGCGGCAACCAGGTGGCGCAGGCCAACTCCGTGCAACTCACCGGTCTGACTCCCGGTACCACCTACTACTATCAGTACAGCATGGACGGCGGCACGACCTGGTCGGAGGCTGACAGCTTTGCTACGGCCCAGAAGAAGGATTCCGCCAAGCTGTTCGTCCTGGGCGACGTGCAGGCGCAGGATACCACCAACATAGAAACCATCCTGGCTGCCCTGAACGAGGGCGACTATGACCTGGGCATCCAGACCGGCGACCTGGTGGACAGCCCCACCAACTACGGCCAGTGGCTGGAGAGCGCCGGACTGTTCGCGGCCCTGAAGGACCAGCAGATGCTCTACGCCCTGGGCAACCATGAGGACAACATGGGCGACGACGGCAGCCTGGCCGAGGCCATCTACCAGATGGAGAACAAGGACTACTACTCCGTGGAATACGGCAATGTCTATGTGGCGACCATCAGCTACAACTCCCAGACCGCCTACAGACAGGCTCTGGAATGGCTCGTCAAGGACGCCCAGGCCAGCAGCGCCCAGTGGAAGATCCTTGCCATGCATCAGCCGACTTATTACACCAACTCCACGGCGACGGACAACATCGGCATGGATACCCTGATGCCCGCCAAGCTCCAGGAGGCCGGCATCAACGTGGTATTCACCGGCCATGACCACTCCTACGCCAGAACGGCGGCCCTGGTCGACGGCCAGCGTGCGGAGAGCTACGACGCGGAGAAGGAAGAGAACATCAGAAATGACGGCATCGTCTACTACATCTGCGGCTCCAGCGGCGAGAAGAGCTACCCGGTCGACAAGACCCTGCCCTTCGACTTCCGCAGCCTGACCCTTGATTTCGGCGCTATCTACCTGACGGTGGACGCCACCAAGGATTCCCTGGTCATCAACACCTACGACCTGGTCGAGGTGGAGGGACAGCTCCAGCCCACGGTGATCGACACCTACACGATGCATGCCTATCCCTGCGCAGTCAGCGGCCACGTCTTCGACGAGACCAGCGAGTACGATATGACTGCCAAGACCCTGACCTGCACCATCTGCGGCGAGGCCATTACTGCTGCCGGCACCGGCTATACCGGCCGTGCAGTCTGCGGTGACGGACAGGTCTACCTGTTCAACGGCCAGGTCCAGACCGGCTGGATCACCATCGGCGAGGAGGTCGTGCATACGGCCACCAACGGTCTGCTCCATGACACCATCAGCTTCACCACGGAGACCTGCACCGAGAACGGCTCCCGCTATGCCTACTGCAAGGTCTGCGATATCACCAAATCCTACGGGACCAACGTGAAGTATCACAACCACAGCTACGACGAGAACTATCACTGCACCAACACCTATTACGACGAAAACCATCAGCTCCATGAATGTGGCTGGACCGGCGTGGACATCAACACCCTGCCGGTGAAGCTGGGCTTCAACTACGGCTACTACAAGGGCGATGACGGTGTGCGTCCCTCCGTCACCGTGACCAACGGCGACATTACCCTGATCCGTCAGTCCACCTACGGCGACTACGTTGCCTACTACTACAACAACGTGGAAATCGGCGTTGCCTGGGTCCACCTGGTCGCCTACAACAGCTACTACGGCGAACGGGATGTGTTCTTCGAGATCCGTCCGAGATCCGTCACCGAGATCAAGGCCGAAGGGGTCGGCAACGACTCGGTCAAGCTGACCTGGGAGGCGCCGCTGGGTGCCGAGGGCTATTGGGTCTACCAGAAGACCGGCAATACCATGTGGACCAGGGTCGCCGACGTTTCGACCACCGAGGCAGAGATTACCGGTCTGAATCCCTCCACGGAGTATTCCTTCCGCATCCGTGCCTATGCCACGGTGGAGGATACGCCGCAGCGTCTGGACGGCAGCTATAACCCCATCTACCAGTCTCTGGAGTATTCCTCCTCGCTGACCATCACCACTTCGGCTTCCGACCCGGCGGATTATTCTGCCGTTGAAGCGGCCAAGGCTCTGGTCCCGGCGGACCTGTCCATCTACACCGACGCGTCTGTGGCGGCTCTGAATGAGGCGCTCAACGCCGTGAAGCTGGGACTGCCCGTTGAGGAGCAGGCGCAGGTGGATGCCTGGGCGGCAGCCATTAAGGCGGCAGTCAAGGGCCTGGTGAAGAAGGCGGATGTCTGTGACGGCGGCGAAAGCTGCCCGGGCCACCACTTCACCGATATGCCCGACGCAGAGAACTGGGCCCATGCCGGCATTGACTTCTGTGTTGAGCAGGGCCTGTTTGAGGGCATGAGCGAGACGACCTTCGAGCCTGACACCGCCATGAGCCGTGCCATGCTGGTCACGGTCCTGTGGCGCTATGAGCAGAAGCCTGTCGAGGGCGAGAATACCTTCACCGACGTGGAGGACGACGCCTGGTACGCCAAGGCAGTTGCCTGGGCGGCAAAGAACGCCATTGTTGACGGCATCGGCGGCGGACGCTTCGATCCCGAGTCCAACGTGAGCCGTGAGCAGCTGGCCACCATTCTCTACCGCTATGTGAAGAGCCTTGGCCGGGATGCCGAGAATAAAGCGGATTTTGCAGGTTTTGAGGACGGCGACAAGGTCAGTTCCTGGGCGGCCGACGCGATGAGCTGGGCGGTTGCTGAGGGCATCATCGGCGGCTCCAAGGACGGCGGCAAGCTGTATCTGGATCCCCAGGGTGACGCCACTCGTGCGCAGGTCGCGACCATGCTGATGCGCTTACTCCAGAACGAAAAATAATCATCCCAAGCGTCACTTGGTCATCGGACAGACAGCCGAAGGACCGGAATGACACAGCAAAAGGGCAGCGGCTTGTCTGAGCCGCTGCCCTCGCTGCATATTGCGGAACCATTTTTCTATTGGGCTGGACAAGAAGTACGGTGCTCCCAATACCAACTGTGCATTGCAAATGATAGAATGATCATACTAGTACAACGAACAAAAAGTATCTAGCTAAAAAGAATCCCTGTAATCGTTGATATAACACGGGTTATAGGAAATAAAATAGTCAAGAACTTTTTATCTTTTATACTAGTAGGCTGTTAAATCTAAAACTTTATAAAGCAGCTTCAAAGGTGGAGCG
>CAMGRA010000008.1 GCA_946061345.1 uncultured Clostridia bacterium
TGTCGAAAATTGTCCCCGAGTCAGGGACGTTCATGCGCAAAATAAGGACTGCGGCATATCTGCCGCAGTCCCGTCTTTTTAATCGTCGATCCGGATCGTTGCAGCCCATGTGAGGAACTGGGGCGCGTACTCGGCGCTCTGTTCTTCCAGGCAATAGAATTCCGTGAGCCAGAAGGTATCGCCGGACAGCACAACCGCATCGCAATAGTAGATCGTCTCACCGTCAAAGTTCTCTGTATAGGACATACAGACCGTGCCGTTTCCCAACGTCTGATAATTCGGTTCCTCGATTCCATAGATCACTGCAAAATTCTCGGCATAATCCATGGGCGTGTCGAGGCCGTAAGCGCCGTAGGACTGAAGCACCTCCTGCGTCTCGGAGAAAGCATAGACATAGACGCCGTCACACCATGCCGAAAAATAATAATCCTCATCCGCATACTGCTCAAACTCGCCCGGAAGCTGAATGGAGTAAGGCGCATCGCCGTAGCGCGCCAGCTTGGTGTCCAGATAGTCCCGGAGGAAGGCAGCGCCGACCATCGAAGCGACAAAGGCCACGCCCAGCAGGATCCCCAGTACCAGTCTGCGCTTGGAGGACTTCACCCTGCGGACCGGACCGACCTTTTCTGTAATAAAGGCGCGGAAGTCATCCACGCTCCCCTCCCGAAAGGCATTCTTCGGTACAGGAATTGCAGAAGCCCTGGAAAGATACAGGGCAAACAGATCGTCGCCCTCCATCACATCCATGATCGCGCCATAAAAGGTCGTACTGCTCCCCTCAGAATACTCCGAGAAGATGCTCTCCTCCGTAAACGTCAGACGGCGCGGCAGCGCTTCTGTTCTCTTGTTCATGTTCCGACGGGTACCCCAACCGACAAGCCGGTCAGCAAACAACCAATAAAAATAATAGAAAACTGCTATGACGAGCAAGACCGTCACACCGTATTCACCACCGGCTGTGTTGACGACACATGCTACCATCGTGGCAATCGTCAGCCAAAGGAACACTGCCCAAAACTTTCTCCGTTTCATGTACAGGTATCCAAATTCGTGATAAAGCTGCTTATCAAACACAAACTCAACGGAAAACCTTCGCTCCATTGCCAGCCTCCCTGATTGGATATGTTTTCTTGTTCTACAAATAGAATACCATATTACAAGTCCGGGCGCAAGTCCTTTTCCGGAAAAATTCTACAAAAAACGTACCACTAACTCCGCCGCCAGCGCCAGCAGACAGGAACAGGCCGCCACCTGCAGCAGGCTTTTGCCGAAGAAGGACAGCGCCAGCGCTCCGATGCAGCCGGCCGCCGCCGACCGCCAATCCCCCGTGGCATAGAAGATGGCCGGGAAGGTCATAACGCTCAGGACCGCGTAGGGAATGTAGTAGAGGAAGGACAGGACAAAACGATTTTCAATTCTCCGGCGGACCAGCACCAGTGGCAGCATACGCACCAAATAGGTCACTCCCGCCATGACCGCCAAATAGAGGAAGAAATTACCCATGGCTCTCCTCCTCTGCCTTGACCGGCGCGGCCACGGCCATCACAGCAGCGGCCAAAACCGCGCAGATGATGATGGTAAAGCCGCTGGGGATCTCATTGAGCACCGGCAGATAATAGAACGCGCAGCTCAGCGCCACGGCAATCAAAACGCAGATGGCCGTGGGCCTGTGGGCCTTGGCCTTGGGCAGGATGATGGCGATGAACATCCCGTAGATGGCAATGCCCAGGGCGCGGACGATGATGTCCGGGAGCAGGTTCCCCGCCACAGCGCCCAGGATGGTCCCGGCGGTCCAACCCAGAAAGGGCGTCAGGATCAGACCGTAGAGATAGCGGCGTCCGACAGTGCCGTTTTGGGAGGAGGCCACGGCGAACACCTCGTCGGTGTTGACAAAGGCGATCAAAAAGCGGTCGGCGAGCCGCACCGATCTTCCCAGCTTTTGGGACAAGGACACGGACATGAGCGCATAGCGCAGATTGATGACGAGCTGGGAGACGGCCAGTTCTGCCAATGTTCCGCCGGAAGCGATAATGGGCACCGCCGCAAGCTGACCCGCCGAGGTCACATTGGTGGCCGAGATCAGCAGCGCCTCAAAGGGCGCGAGGCCGTTGGCGACGGCAAAGATGCCAAAGGCAAAGGCCACCGACAGATAGCCGAAGCAGATGGGCAGTCCGTTGTGCAGCCCCTTGGTAAAGGAATTGATCTCTTTCATTTCTCCGCTTCCCTTCCGTAATTTTCAACATCATAGCACAGTTTTTTCCGGGAAGCAACGGAGAGTTTTCCGGTTTCTTCTTTTCTTAATTTTCTACAACATTTTGAATATAGCGCATCAGAATGGTGGCTACCTGAGCGCGGGTCGCGTTGCCCTGGGGATCCAATCTGCCGCCGTTGCCGTTGATAAGGCCCTCGGCTACCGCCCATTTTACGGCCGGAAGCGCATAGGCATTGACCTTCCCCGTGTCAGGGAACCCTGACAGATCGTCGGCGCCCGTAATATCGTATCCCTTGGCAGATGCGTAACGATACATAATTGCAGCCATCTGCTCCCGGGTGATATTACCATCCGGTTCAAACTTGTCCGGCGCCACACCGTTGACTACGCTGTTTTCCGCCGCCCAGAGGACCGCGTTGGTATACCAGGTTTCCTCCTTCACATCGGTAAATGGATTGCTGCCGTGGGCGGCAGTTTTGCCGTCCAGCCGCCAAAGCACCGTTACCATCATAGCCCGGGACATCTGCGTATCCGGCTCGAAGGTGACGCCGGAGGTACCGTCAAACAGCTTTTGCTTCAACACAAAATCGATACCGGCATGGGCCCAGTTCCCCGGCGCGGGCATGTCATTGAACTTGCTTCCCGGACAGTTGACACCACCGTTACAGGCCGTTTCACTTTCACTGCTGGTTTTCGGGATATCCTCAAAGTATTCATAGCCGCAGGTTCCGCACCACACACGCTTCAGGCCGTCGGTGTCCTGCGTCGGTTCCTCGGTAACCTTCTCCTGCAGTGTGTGCCGGGCAATCTCCGTCCGTTCTCCGCAGCCCTCACAACTGCGCCAATGCTCCGTCCCGTCAAACTGCCAGGCCCCGTAGGAGTGGACATGGCTCTGCGCGACGCTGACTTCACAGGATGCAGACAAAGCACCGAACTGTGCCGTTACCACGCCTTTTCCGGCATCAAGCGGTGTCAGAACAACAGAAAAACATCCGGTGAATCCGTCATAAGCTTGGCCTTCCACGCCGACAATGCTCTCCGGCTCTGCTGACCACTTAACCATCCCCGCTGGCAAGTACACCGAAGCATCGCCGCAGGTAATGGAAGCAGAAAGGGTATATCCCCCGCTGAGAGGCAGCTCCACGACTTCCTCACTGATGTGCATGGTGTAGAAGGGCGTGTAAATGCTGATACCTGACAGGTGTTCCTCTTCTTCCTCCGGCGTATACATTGTTTTTTCATTTGAACCGGCGGTGTAGACAAGAACCTCCTCGCTAACGGAGCGGGTCCCGCTTTCCGGCGTACCGCTGCCCTTGCCTACACCAAACAGCTGCACCCAATAGGTAACACCGTTCATACGGAAGCAGCCAATGCCAACATCGGTAAAGTCCTCATAAAGGATATTTGCGCGGTGGCCCGGCGAATTCATCCAGCCCGCCATGACGCTTTCCGGGGAGCTATAGCCATAGGCGATGTTCTCACCGTAGGCATCCTTAAAGCTGTCCAGTACAGACTGGGCCACAGGCCGGTCGTGAGAGAACAGCACCGTCAGCTCCGCAGCGCGCAGCATGGCCTTCTGTGACAACGCCGCATCGTATTTCAAGGCAGGCAGTCCCTCTGCCGCACGCTCCGCGTTGAGCAGCTCCAGTACGGCGGCCGCATCATCAGAATCCCGCTCACCCGCAACTGTCACTTTCTCGCAGCGGTAATAGTGACCGCTGAGGTCCCGGGTAAAGTCCGCCGGGATCGTGCTTTCCAGAGCAGTACAGCCCTCAAAGGCATCCCGACAGATATAAGACAGGCTGTCTGGGAAGTTGAGCTGACGCAGAGCCGTATCATTCTGGAAGGCCAGACGGTTGATCGCCAACAGTCCTTCGGGAAGGGTGATTGTCTCCAATGCCGGACAGTTGCCAAAGGCGCGGTAGGCAATACGCTGCAAGGTGGAAGGCAGCACAATCTCCTTCAGCGACGCGCAGCCGTCAAAGCAGCCGTTGCGGATCAGCGTAATGCCCTCGGGCAGAACGATCCGCTCCAGAGACGTACAATCCTGGAAAGCGCAGTCCCAAAGCACACCGATCTGTGAATTCGGAGAAAATTCCACGGTTTTCAGCGCGGTGCAGCCGGAAAAGGTGCTCATTTCGATGTAGCGGATACCGCTGCCCAGGGTAACGCTCTCCAGCTTCTTGCAGTCCTTCCAGCCCCAATAGGCCAGCTTTTTCAGGCCGTCCGGGATTTGCAGAGACTTAACGTTCGACTGGGCAAAAACAAAATCGTAGGTTTCCTCCAGGCTTTCCGGCAGCTCTGCCTGCTCCACGGAGCTGCAGTAAAAAGCGGATTCCTGAAGCACGCGTAATCCCTCCGGCAGAATAACCTGCCGCAAATTCACCGTTGCACAGAAAGCGACCTGACCGATTTCCGTTACACCTTCCGGTACGGTATATGTATCGCCGTCCCTGGCTGCCGGATAGAGGACCAGGACGCTGCCATCCTTGCTGAACACGACGCCGTCCTTGCTCTGGTACAGAGAATTCTCCGGCGCAACACTGACCGTCTTCAGGTTTTTGCAGTTCAGAAAAACCCTTGCGTCAAAAACGGCATTGGCGGAGAGTTCAGCACTCTTGAAGGCACAGTCCTGGAACGCATAATCACCCAAAGTTGTCAGCTTCTCCGGCCAGTTGATGTCGGAAAGGCTTGCACAGTAGGCAAACGCGCCTGTCTCCAGTGTCTCCAGTTCCGTCGGCAGATGCACCGTCTGAAGCATATTGCAGTAGGCAAAAGCGCCTTCGCCGATAGAACTCACAGTATCGGGGATCGTAACGCTTTCCAGAGCATCGCAGCAAAAAAAGGCGAAGTCGCCAATTGAGGTCAGGCCGTCGGGCAGCAGAATCTCCCGGATGTCCTGGCAGACATTCTCCCAGGGCACCGTCTCCGGAAAATCATCCATATCGCCGCTGCCGCTGATCGTGAGAACGCCTGTTTCATCGTTATAACTCCAGGTCAGCGACGCGCCGCAGTCGCCGCTCACGATACCCTTGGTATTTCTGTGGCCAGCCGGAGTTTTATGTCCGGTACGGTAGGTTCCCGGTTCGCCTTTTTCACCGGCGCCGCTCAGCATTTCCGCCTCCGCGGCAGCCGTGTCCCGGATTATGCTGCTCTCCTGCTCCGCAACCGCCGAAGATGCGGCAAAGGGGAGCAGGGATAAAAGCATCGCAAGGATCAGGTTGACAGACATGATTCGCTTTTTCATTACAGTGTCCTCCATTTTGATTCTGTGTTATTTATACAGCCGGTGTTACCATAGCTGCGTGGCCTTGCAGTTGCTTGCGCAGCGCCTTTTCCTGTGATCATTATACCATCCGTTCCTGTTTTTTCAATCCGTAAAAACCGGATGAAAAACATTTATTCCACAGCTTGCTCCATGCTGAAGTTAAGATGCAGCATAGGCAGAAGTTTCCCCTTCTCGGTTGACAACCAGGCGGCACTATTGTAAAATGATACTATCTTTTTAAGGGGGGAACGATATGGCTGATTTGCCGCATTATGACAGCCTTACCCTTTGTCCTGATTATCGCTTTGTCCGTGTAGTCAGTACTGACGGCGTGTTTTATGATCTGGTACGCAAATGGCGCGTCCGCGAACATATTTTCCTGCTGGAGCAGGAAGGTCTAGCGGCAAAAACTATGGGCCGCGCCTCGGTACCGCCCTGTATTTTCCGGGACTTTACCGAGCTGGATGGCAGAGAAAACTTCCATCAATCCGTTTGGAAAGACGGAACACAGTTCCTTTTTTCTGCAGAAGGCGCGCTGCCTTCGGGAGGCGAAGAATGAGCCCGTTGGTACGCGGCAAGCGGCGCCTGACCTCTTTCCTGCGCTGCTCCGAGAGCCGTACCTGCTATCTCGCCACGGCGATCTTCGGCACCCTTTCCTACCTCTATTTATTCGTCAATAATATCAGCAACAATGACATGATTGCCTGCCTGCCCAAGGGCTACGGCACCGGTGTCACCTCAGGCCGCTGGCTGCTTCATCTGTTGGGGGGACTGACGGACCGCGTCTGGGGCACTTACAACGTGCCGCTGTTCAACGGCTTGCTGGCGCTGATCCTCCTTGCGTTGACCTCGGCGCTTCTGGTGCGGGTGCTGGAGCTGCGGAGCAAGCCTCTGTGCTTTGCCGTCGCCGCAGTGACCGCCGCAGCCGCTCCCATCGCAAGCGCCATGTTTTTCCTCTTTACCGTACATTATTTTGCCCTTGCCCTGCTGTGCATCGTCGCGGCTGCCTACCTCTTAAAGCGGTCCTCCCTTGTCTCTTTCCTTGGCGCGGCAGTGCTGGGGGCCTGCTCCCTGGGCATTTATCAGGCCTATTTCCCCTATTTTGCGGTGATCCTGCTGCTGACACTGCTGATCCGCTGCCTTCACGCCCAAAGCACCGTGAAGAGCATTTTTCTTCACGCCCTGCGCTGTCTGGCGGCGCTGATCCTGAGCTATCTGCTCTACTGGCTGATCCTGCAGGTCTGTCTGGCCGTGCTGGGCACACAGCTCAGCGACTACCAGGGCGTCAGCTCCATGGGCAGTCTGTCCCTGCGCGCAATTCCGCAGGCTTATCTGGAATTCTTCCGGCTGCCCCTGCGGGAGTTTGCCGGCTTCAACGCCACCTTGTTCCTGCGGGTGATGCTCCTGTGCCTGATGTTCTTTTCTCTGGCTGCGCTGATTTTCTTCCTGCGGGGCAAGCCGGGCCATGTTCTTTTTGCCCTGCTGTTCCTGCTGCTTCTGCCCCTCGCTGCCAACGCTTTTTTGGTCCTCGCGCCGGACAGCACCATTTATACCCGGATGTGCATGGGCCTGATGGCTGTGTTCTGCCTGCCGGCGGTGCTGGCGGAGCATCTTCCCATGGGAAAGGAACGCAGAAAAAAAGCTGCCGTCCTCGGCGTCAGCCTGGTGCTGGTGCTGTCGGCGGTGAACTATGCCTGGCAGAGCAACGGCAATTACCAGTCGGTCTACTACTCCAACCGCAAGGCGGAGAATTATTTCACCACCCTGTTCACCCGGGTCAAGTCTCTGGAGGGCTACCGGGTGGACATGGACGTGGTCTTCATCGGCGACAGCTTCTCCGATGAGAGCTACAGCGACAACTGGCTGGAAACGCCCTTCCTCTACCGCGGGCGGACCGGCGCCGTCGCCCAGCTCAACCAGTATTCCCGCGCCCAGTTCGTGGCCAACTATCTGGGCTATTCCTTCCGCGCCGTCACCGAGGAGGAAGCGGCGCTCTATGCGGAAGAGATCGGCGCTATGGCCTGTTATCCCGACAGCGGCAGTCTGCTGATCGTGGATGACCTGGTTCTGGTGCGTCTGGAATAAGAGGGCATCTTATGCAAATCGACGGTCTTTTGTTTTTCGTCATCGCCATTGCCATCGGCTATCTGGTTCTGAAGGTCCGGCTGGTACCGGAGAGCGCTGCGGACATTCTGCCCTCCGTGCTGCTGAACGTCTGCTTTCCGGCCATGCTGTTTTCCTCCTTTGCCGCCATGGACGCCGCGGAGCTTCTGTCCGTCGGCATCCCCACGGTGCTGGCAACGCTGGGCTTCAGTCTGGGTGTCTTTGCCGCCGCCTTTTTCCTCTTTCGAAAGCAGGACCCGTCCCGCCGGGCGCTGCTGCGCTATATCAGCAGCGTGGGCAACACGTCTTTTGTCTGCATCCCGCTGCTGGGGCTTTTCCTGACCGGCAGTGAAATGTCCATCGTGCTGATCCACGGCGCAATCATGGATATTCTGATCTGGGGTATCCACCAGCAGGTCTTTATCGGCAGCAGCAGTGAAAACCGGCGAAAAAAGTGGCGACAGATCCTCACCACGCCTAATCTTCTGGCCGTCGTGGCAGGTATCCTGTGTTCCGCTTTTTCCGTGAAGCTCCCCGGCTTTGTGACCTACGCTGCCGAGGGCTTGGCAGTGGCCGTCTCACCTCTGTCTCTTCTGCTCATCGGCATGCTGATCTGCCGCTACGGGCTTCTGACCTGGGTGAAAGACCGCACCGCCATTCTCTACTCTTTATGGAGGGTGCTGCTTCTGCCCTGTATCGTTTTTGCAGTGCTGTATTTCCTCGTACCGCTGAAAACGGCCTGTATTCTTGCCATCGTTTTCGGCAGTCCCGCTCCCCTCACCGCTGTGCTCTGGTGTAAGCAGTACGGCCACGACACGGCTCTGGCAGTGGACTGTCTGATCCCCTCGACCATTTTGTATTTTGCCGTAATAGGCCCGCTTTTGGCTGTGCTGTCTCACTGCGGGTTCATTGGATAGGAGGAATTATGAGCATCAAACCCGAAGATTATCTGGAACCGACGTGTCCCTTTTGTACCGACACCTATCAAAAGGATCGTCCCGTTCACCGCATCGACCTTTGCCGCATGACGGAGAAGCTGGACGAATATCTGGGCCGCAACGACTATGCCGCGGCGGAACGCCATCTGAATTTCTGGCTGTCGGAGGCCCGCTTCAACAACGACGACCAGGGTGCCCTGTCCGTCCTCAACGAGCTGATGGGACTGCACCGCAAATGCGGCCACGAGGCCCGGGCCATGGAGGCAGTCCGGGACAGTCTTTCCCTCCTGGATTCGCTGGACCTGGAGGGCACAGTCACGGCAGGCACCACCTTTGTCAACGCCGCCACGGTCTATAAGGCCTTCGGCAAGGCAGCAGAGGCTCTGCCCCTGTACCGCAAGGCCCGGGAGATCTATGAGCGGAACTTGCCCCCTGAAGACGGACGCCTGGGCGGCCTGTATAACAACATGGCCCTTGCCCTGGTGGATGAAAAGCAGTATGAGGAAGCACGCCGCTATTACGAGAAGGCCCTTGACGTTATGGCAAACGTCAAATATGGTCAGTTGGAGCAGGCCATCACCTACCTGAATCTGGCCGATCTGGCTGCTGCGGAGCTGGGACTTCTGGAGTCGGAGGACCAGGTCAACGATTATCTGGACCGTGCGGAAGCCCTGCTGGAGACGCCGGAGGTGCCCCGCAACGGCTACTACGCTTTTGTCTGCGAAAAATGCGCCCCCACCTTCCGTTATTTCGGCCGCTTTGCTTACGCCGACGAGCTGAAGCAGCGCTCTGATGAGATCTATGAACGGTCTTGAGCTTGCCCGGGGCTTTTATGAGGAGTACGGTGCGCCCATGCTCCACGCCCAGTTTCCCGCTCTGGAGGAGATCATCGCCGTAGGTCTGGCCGGTTCCGGCTCCGAGTGCTTCGGCTTTGACGACGAGGTCTCCCGGGACCATGATTTTGAGCCGGGCTTCTGTCTGTTTCTGCCTGACGAGGAGGTCATCGACCGCCGCACGGAATTTCTTCTGGAACGGGCCTATGCCAAACTGCCCAAGGAATACGGCGGTGTAGCGCGGCTGAAGATCAGTCCCGTCGGCGGCAGCCGCCACGGCGTTATCCGCATGGATGACTTTTTCACCGCCCGCATCGGTCGCAAGGACGGCTTCCGGGACGATATGGAGTGGTTCTCCGTCCCGGAGCACTATCTGGCGGAGGTCACCAACGGTCAGGTGTTCCGCGACGACGTGGGCCAGTTCACCGCCATCCGCCGGAAGCTGTCCCGCCAGCCCGCTGACGTGCGCAAGAAAAAGCTCGCCGGACAGCTTCTGCTCATGGCCCAGTCCGGGCAGTACAACTACCCCCGCTGCCTGTCCCACGGGGAGACGGCGGCAGCGCAGCTTGCGATATTTGAATTCGTTAACAGCGCTCTTGCCGTGATCTTCCTGCTCAATGAACGCTATCTGCCCTATTACAAATGGCGGTTTCGCGCCCTCCGGGAGCTTCCCCTGCTGTCAGAGCTGGCCTTGCCGCTGGAGCGCCTGATGACCACAGACAATCAATGTGCCGGGGAAAAGGTCGCCGCCATCGAGGACATTTCCGGCGCGGTCATCGGCCAGCTCCAAGCCCAGGCGCTGACGGAGGCAGTCTGCGGTGACCTGGAAAAGCACGCCTACAGCATCAATGACAAAATCGCCAACGCAGATCTGCGCAACCAGAGCATCCTGTTTGCCGTATAAACAAGCGCGGTGCAAGCCAACACAGCCTGCACCGCGCTGAGTTTTATTCATCTTCGCATACGTAGCTTCCGTCCAAAAAACGCATAAGAATTATGGCATACTCAGCACGGGTAGCAGTGTTCTTTGGATTCAGCCGTCCCGTCTCATCGCCGCGAAACAGGCCGTTTTCCACCGCCCACGCCATGGCGTTGGCGGCATAGCCGCTGATCTCTGCGCTGTCAGGAAATGCGGAAATATCAGTCGAGGCTTCCGGTTTTCCCTCCCAGCGCCACAGGATCGCAGCGATCTGCTCCCGGGTCACACGCTCAGAAGGTGCAAAGGTTGTCTCTGTAACACCATTGACCACACCGGTCCTCTTGGCCCAGGCAACGGCAGCACTGTACCACTGGTCTTCCGCCACATCCTCAAAGCCGGTAGGCCCCTCCGCCCCCGGCGCACCCGTAAGGCGGTGTAGAACCGTCACCGTCATGGCGCGGCTCAAAGTGTCCGAGGGAGCGAAGCATCCCTGCCCCACTCCGTCCATCATGCCGCAGAACACCGCAAAGTCTACCGCCTCATGGTACCAGCTTTCGGTGCAGTCATCAAATTCTTTCCAGTAGCACGGACCGGGGTCACTGCTTCTCGGCTCGACCGGCTCTGTCGGTTCGCTTGATCCCGTTGCTTCAGACGGCAGTACAGTCTGCTCCGACGGCAGCATAGAGTCCGGCGGAGTATCCGACTCTGTCGGAATAGTCGGTACTTCGGTTTCCATGTCCGAAGGCAACGGGCTTGTCGGGGTCGGCTCGGTGGGAGAAGTGCTGTCCTCTGTTGTCTCCGGATCAGTGGGTACGGTTTGTGAGGTTTCCTCCGTCTCCATTGTCGGCTGTTCGTTGTCGAAAATTGGTTCATCCGAGGTATCCGGCACTGATTCCGACTCTGTCGGCACAGTTTCATCCAGGTTGGATTCACTGGTTTCCTCCGGCTTCTCCCGCACATAAAACCGCAGCGCCATTTCCGCGTCGTCCGAGGCACCGACATAGTCCGTGCCAAATTCGGCGTATTCTTCCGACCAAAGCACAACTCTGTTTTTGGAAACACAGGTCAGATAATAAGCTCCCTCCGCCTCACCTGCAGCCAGGCACCATACGTTGTGCTGCTCCGAATAGTTCAGGCCGGAAGCGCAAGACAGCGTTTCTCCGCTGTCATTATAGAATTTCCAGCCGTCTTCGGTCTGCTCCGCCTGCCAGACCAGTTCGCTGTCGGTTACCGTCAGACGGTTTTCCTCCGGCACCACCGCAACTGCCTCAAGGGTCATAATGCCAAACCATTCGCTCTTCTTGCGCTCACACAGAGCAGTGTTTCCGGAGCAGCTCACGATGACCACCTCATCGCCGTCACGCAGCGCGTCAGCTGCTATGAATTCATCTTTGGAGCCCGACGCGCACACCGTTACAAAAAAAGGCAGCAGCACCGCTGCTGCGACAAAAAACGCAGGAACACGGCATCTTTTCACAGTCTCATCTCCTTGCGGATTATGTCATATTTTGTTATATACAGATTTTACTACACCACTCTGTTAAAGTCAAGGTCAAGACAAGAAAAATGTCGTTTTCCGGCGGCATAATGCCCGTGCTGCAAAAACATTTTGTCCCTTTTCCATAAAAACATCTTGCTTTTTGTGACATGGAATAGTAAAATAACCCATAGTATAATGAGAGAATCCAGGAGGAACGATCAATGTATCAAGGAAAAGTGGATTTACATCTGCATCTGGACGGTTCCCTGTCCGAGCAGGTGGTTTTCGATCTGGCAAAGCGCGGCGGCTTCCCCATGTCCATGGAGGAGATCTGCCACTCTATATATGTCCCCGACGACTGCAATGATCTGGTGGAGTATTTGCAGCGCTTTGAGCTGCCTACCCGTGTTTTGCAAACTGAGTATGCTTTGGAGGTAAGCGCCTACGAGCTGGTAAGCCGCCTTGCCGACCAGGGACTGATCTGTGCCGAGATCCGTTTTGCGCCCCAGCTCCATACCCGCGCCGGGCTGACCCAGAGAGAGGTTCTTCAGAGTGTTTTGAACGGTGTCAAGCAGGCCCAGCAGGATCATCCATCGATCCGCGCGGGCGTTCTGCTCTGTGCTTTGATCGGAAGCTCCTGGGAGGTCAACGAGCAGATCGTTCCTCTGGCTGCGGAGTTCATGGGTCAGGGCGTCGTCGGCATCGACCTGGCCGGCGCTGAGGGCACCGTCCCGTTGGAGTCCTACGCCCCCATCTTTGAAGAAGCGCATCGGCAGCAGATTCCTTTCACACTTCACGCCGGAGAGCGCGGCGATCCGGAAAACGTCCGTAAGGCCGTGGAGCTGGGTGCCCGCCGCGTCGGCCACGGGTGCGGCGCCATTCGCAGCGAAGCCTGTATGGAGCTGCTGCGTCGGGAAAAAATTCTGGTAGAAGCCTGTGTTGTCAGCAATTTACATACAAAGATCGTCCTTGACCCAAAGGCTCATCCCATGGCAGAATTCTTCCGCAGAGGTATCCCTGTCAGCATCAACACGGACAACATGACCTGCTCCAACACCACGCTGCAGCGGGAGCATCAGGTGGTTTATGACGCTTTCGGCTTTAGCGACGAGGAATTCCGCCAGATGGACGCATATGCCATCGGCGGTGCCTTCCTCCCCGAGGCGGAAAAGCAGGCGCTCCTGGCCCGGCTGTAACCCGGACGATACAAAACACGGGATGAAGACAGATGTTTTCATCCCGTGTTAATTTCATGCTTTTTATACGATCTCGCCGCCGCCCAGGACCGTGTCGCCGTCGTAGAGGACTACAGCCTGTCCTCTTGTCGCAGCCCGCTGGGGCGCGTCAAAGACCAGATGCACCGTATTCTCTCCTGTGACCTCCGCCGTTGCCCATTGCTCCCGGTGACGGTAGCGGATCTTCGCCTTGGCCCGCAAAACGTCCGGCGGCGTCTCAAAGGCGATCCAGTTGAAATTGGCCGCGTTGATTTCCGTTCCGAACAGCTCACTGTCCTCCCCCAGAACTACCGTATTCTTCGCCGCGTCGATGCTCTGCACGTACAGCGGCCGGTCGGAGGAAATGCCCAGACCCTTTCTCTGGCCGACGGTGTAGTGGATGATCCCTCTGTGGCGTCCGACGATCGTTCCCTGCGTGGTCACGAAGGGGCCGTCGGGATAGCTTTTCCCCGTGTACCGCCGGATAAAGGCGGCGTAATCGCCGTCAGGCACAAAGCAAATGTCCTGGCTGTCAGGCTTTTCGGCATTGAGAAATCCCTGTTCCTCAGCGATCTGCCGCGTCTGTATTTTGCTCAAAGCGCCGCAGGGAAATGCCGTATGGGCCAACTGCTCCTGGGTCATGGCGTAGAGGACATAGCTCTGGTCCTTGCTCTCGTCCGCCGCCTTTTTCAGTAGATACCTGTCTCCCTGCTTCTCGATGCGGGCATAGTGGCCCGTGGCGACCGTATCGCAGCCCAGTTCCGCCGCCCTGCGGTACAGGCGTTCAAATTTCAGATAGCGGTTACAGTCGATACAGGGATTGGGCGTCGCGCCTTTTTCATAGGCCGCCACAAAGCGGTCAATGACCTGCCGGCCGAAATCCTCCGTGAAATTGAATACATAATAGGGGATCCCCAGACGGTAAGCGACGCTTCTGGCATCCTCCACATCCTCCAACGAGCAGCAGGTCTTTGCCCTGCTGCGGCCGATCTCCTCATTGGAAAACAGTTTCATGGTCACGCCGATGCAGTCAAAGTCCCGCTGCTTCATGAGATAAGCGGCGACGCTGGAATCCACGCCGCCGCTCATAGCGATCAATGCCCTGCTCATACCATATGGCAGGCTTCACAGTTCCCGCAGTCAGGGAACCGCTTTTTGTCATAGGGGATGCCGTTGCGGTCGTAATAATCCTTGACCGCAGACTTCACCGCCTCCTCTGCCAGCACGGAGCAGTGCAGCTTGTGGGCAGGCAGGCCGCCCAAAGCCTCGACCACCTGTTTGTTCGTCACGGCAAGGGCATCCTCGATGGATTTGCCCTTGATCATTTCCGTCGCCATGGAACTGGAGGCGATGGCGCTGCCGCAGCCGAAGGTCTCGAATTTCACATCCACGATGATGCCATCCTTGATTTTCAGGTACATTTTCATGATGTCGCCGCATTTGGCGTTGCCAACCTCGCCGACGCCGTCGGCGTCTTCGATCTCGCCCACATTGCGGGGATTCATGAAGTGGTCCATCACCGTTTCCGTATATAAAGCCATGATCTAACCTCCTTTACAGGACAAACGTCCGCTTTCCGCTTTCCAGGTCCTTCCACATGGGGGACATATTGCGAAGATACTCCACGACTTGGGGAATGACCCGCAGCATCTCGTCCGTTTCCTCCTCCGTGTTCCAATGGCACAGGCTCAGGCGCAGAGAGCCGTGGGCCACCTCATGGGGACGCCCGATGGCCAGCAGCACATGGCTGGGGTCCAGAGAACCGGAAGTACAGGCTGAACCGGAGGATGCGCAGATGCCCTTGGCGTCCAGCAGCAGAAGCAGGCTTTCGCCCTCGATTCCCTCAAAACAGAAGCTCACATTGCCCGGCAGCCGATGGACCGGGTCGCCGTTGAGGGCGCAGTGGGGGATCTTTGACAGCCCCGCAATGAGCTTGTCCCGCAGGGCAGAAACGGCGCGGGCGTTTTCTTCCATATGGGCGCAGGCCTCCTCCAGGGCGGCCGCCATGCCCATGATGGCGGGAATGTTTTCCGTACCCGCCCGTTTGCCCCGTTCCTGCGCGCCGCCTGCGATCAGCGTGGTGAGCGCCAGGCCCTGTCTGGCATAGAGGACGCCGATGCCCTTGGGTCCGTGGAACTTGTGGGCCGACAGGGACAGCAGGTCGATCTGCTGCCCCCTGACGTCAACGGGCAGATGTCCCGCCGCCTGAACGGCGTCGGTATGAAACACCACACCTTTCTCCCGGCAGACCTTGCCGATCTCCCCGACAGGCAGTACCGAGCCGATCTCGTTGTTGGCGTACATGACGCTGACCAGACAGGTGTCCTCCCGGATAGCGTCGGCCACCTGTCGGGCCGTCACGGTGCCGGTCTCTCCGACAGGCAGAAGCTCCACCTCAAAGCCCTGTTTTTCCAGCCCTTGCAGAGTGTGCAGGACGGCGTGATGTTCAAAGGCGGTGGAAATGATGTGTTTTTTCCCTTTTCTCCCGCCGATCCTTGCAGCCGAGATCAGGGCCTGGTTGTCGGCCTCGCTGCCGCCGGAGGTAAAGTAGATCTCCCTGGGCTGACATCCGAGACAGACTGCGATGCGTTCCCGCGCACTTTGCAGCGCCTCAGCCGCCTGCTGACCGGCCGTATGCAGGCTGGACG
>CAMGRA010000009.1 GCA_946061345.1 uncultured Clostridia bacterium
TTTTGACTTACTGCGCAACTCTCGCCTTACCGTACCTATGTACGCCGACAGGCGAGAGTTGCTTGTCTTTCGAACTTTCTCGACAGTCTCCCAGCGTGTCGAAAAGGTTTTTCGACACGCTGAATTGAAATGTGCAAAGCACATTTCATACTGATTCTTGATTAAAAAGTTTAATCAAGAATCAGTATGAACCGGTTTTTGTATCAAATCGCGTACTGGCTGGTGTAAATCTGATAGTAGAAGCCGCGCTTTTCCAGCAGCTCCCGGTGGGTGCCCTGCTCCACGATCTGGCCGTGGTCCAGGACCAAAATCAGGTCGGATTCCACAATAGTGGAGAGCCGGTGGGCAATGACGAAGCAGGTGCGTTCGCGCATCAGATTGTCCATGGCCTTTTGCAGCAGGACCTCTGTGCGGGTGTCCACGTTGGAGGTGGCTTCGTCCAGAATCAGCAGCCGCCGGTCTGCCAGCATGGCCCGGGCGATGGTCAGAAGCTGCTTCTGGCCACCCGAGAGATTGCTCAGATCGTCGCCGACCACGGTGTCGTAGCCCTCCGGGAGGGTGCGGATGAAGTGGTCACAGTAGGCACGGTCACAGGCGGCGATGATCTCCTCCCGGGTGGCGTCGGGCTTGCCGTAGGACACGTTTTCCGCTATGGTGCCGCGGAAGAGCCAGGTGTCCTGCAGGACCATGCCGAACTGGCGGCGCATTTCCTCCCGGGAGAGGGTGGCGCAGTCCACACCATCGATGAGGATGCGGCCCTTGTCCACGTCGTAAAAGCGCATGAGAAGATTGACGATGGTGGTCTTTCCCGCACCGGTGGGGCCGACGATGGCCACATTCTGGCCCTGCTTGACGTCGATGTTCAGCCCTTGGATCAGCGGGCTGTTTTTGTCGTAAGAGAAGTCTACGTCCTCAAAGCGGATGTTGCCCCTGGCCTCATGGGGAAGCACGCCGTCGGCGTTTTCCTCCTCGGCCATGTCATAGAGCTTGAAGACGCGGCGCGCTGCGGCTTTTGCGTGCTGCAGGTCGCCGAAACCGTTGGCGATCTGCTCCAGAGGGGAGGAAAACTGCTTGGCATAGAGCAGGATCGTGACGATGATGCCCACGGAGGAGATGTGATCGCTTACCAGCAGCCAGCCGCCCAGCAGGCAGATAGCAATGTAGGCCAGGCTGTTGGTCAGGGTGATGATGGGCCGGACGATGGAGGAGGTGAAATTGGCCGTGGCTTCCGCTTTCTGACGGCGGACATTGACGGCACCGTGCTTTTTCTCCATGTCGGCCTCCAGATTGTAGGCCTTGGTGGTGGCAAAGTTGGTGAAGGCTTCCTCCGCGACGGAGTTGAGGTTGCCGCCCTCGGTGAACATATTGTAAAAATGCTTCTCACTCTTGGAGGAGATGAAGGACGACAGGAGGATGGATGCAGGCGTCAGGGCAAGCACCAGCAGCGCCAGCAGCCAGTTTTCCAGCAGCATCATCACGCCGATGACGACGATCATCAAAAAGCCGGTCATCAGGGTATCGACGATCTGATGGACGTAGTTGCCCATGGTGGAAACGTCGTCGGTCATCCTCGAGAGCACGTCACCGACCGGCGTCTGGTCCACGTAGCTGACGGGCAGGCGTTTGATCTTTTCAGAGATGCGGATGCGCAGATTGCAGGTGAAGTAGCGGCTGACCACGTTGTTCAGCAGGAGCATTTTCAGATAGCTGAACAGGCTGTAGCCGACGTAGACCGCCAGCAGGATGCCCAGCTTCGGAAGAATGTCTGCCAGCAGGTCGCCGGCGTAGCTGCCCTCCCAGTAGCTGTAGAGGTCGTCGATCAGCGTGCCCAGGAGCTTTGGCCCGACCACGGCGCAGAGGATCACGCCCAGACAGAGGAAGCAAGCCAGCACCAGCCACTTCCAGATGGGCTTTGCCTCCAGCAGGAGGCGGGAGATCACACGTTCTTTTTTCTGCTTCATTTTGTGCCACCTCCCGTCTGAGAGGCGAAGATCTCCTGGTAGATCCGGCAGCGGCTTAAAAGCTCGTCGTGCTTGCCGCAGTCCACCAGACAGCCCTTGTCCATAACGAAGATGCAGTCGGCGCTCATGGCCGAGGTGATGCGCTGGGTGACGACGATCTGAGTCCTGCCGCGGATCTTCTCATTGAGGGCGGCGCGCAGATTCTTTTCCGTCAGGAAGTCCAGAGCGGAGAAGCTGTCGTCGAAGATATAGATGGGCGCGTCCTTGATGATGGCCCGGGCGATGGAGAGGCGCTGCTTCTGACCGCCGGAGAGGTTCTTGCCCGCCTGCTTGATCTCGTAGTCCAGACCGCCCTCGCAGTCTGCGATAAAGCCGGAAAGCTGGGCAATTTCCGCCGCTGCAAGAATTTCTTCGTCGGAGGCGCCGGGCTTGCCCATGCGGATGTTTTCACCGATGGTGCCGGAATAGATGGCAGAGCCCTGCAGCACGGAGCTGATGTTTTCGCGCAGCGTGTGCTTGCTCAGAACGTCGGTAGCGACACCGTCCAGGAGGACGCGGCCCTCCGTGGGTGCCCGGAAGCCCAGCAGCAGGGAGACAAGCGTGCTTTTGCCGCTGCCGGTACCGCCGATGACGGAGACCTTTTCGCCCTTGTGGATGGTCAGGGAGATGTCCCGGACGGCAGCCTCCGTGCCGCCGTAGGAGAAGGTCACGTGGTCAAAGACGATCTCGCCGGTGAGGGCTTTTTCCTCACCCACGTTGGGGTCGCCCATACCCTCGGCGTCCAGAACCTGACAAATACGGTCGGCGGCGACCTGGGCGTGGGGATACATGACCACGGCGAAGGAGGCCATGATGATGCCGTTCATGACCATGGTGACATACTGGATGATGGCGAAAATGTCGCCTGCGCTGACGGCGCTGACGCCCTGTACCATCCGCCAGCCGCCAAAATAGACGATGAGGACCACGGAGAGATTGAGCAGCAGCATGGAAAGTGGCATCAGGATGCCCATGGAGACGTTGCCGCGAATGATGTTCTCGGCCATGACGTGGGTGGCCTCGTCGATCCGCTGATGCTCCCGGCCCTCGGAATTAAAGGCGCGGATGACGCGGATGCCCCGCAGACGTTCCCGCATGATGGCGTTCTGCTTGTCGATGTAAAGGTCGGATTTTTCCCACAGGGGAAGCACACGCTTGCCCACCAGGAGCACGGCCACCACGATGATGGGGATGAAGGCCATCAGGATCAGCGACAGAACCACGTCCTTGCGCATGGCCAGCACAACGCCGCCGATGAAGAGCATGGGGATGGTGGCGACGGTGCCTGCCAGCATGGAGGCGATCCAGGACACGGTATCCACATCGTGGGTGGCGCGGGTGACCAGGGCGGCGGTGCCCAGAGCGCCGAATTCCTCAAAGGAGAGGGTGTTGACCTTGCGGAACACGTCGGCGCGCAGATCCGCGCAGAAGGCGGCAACCACATCGGTGCCGACCTTGTTGCCCGCCAAAATGCCGCCCAGACTGATGACGGCTACGGCGAGCATCTCCAGGCAGCGCAGGAGGATGAAGCCAAAATCCTTGTTCTGGATGCCGTTGTTGAGAATGTCCGACATCAGCGTCGGCAGCAGCAGATCGCAGAAGGTGGAAAGGGAGATCATCAGCGTCGCCAGGATCAGTTTGCCCAAATAGGGCTTCAGATAATGGATGATTCGTTTCATGATTCCTTTATTATGTAGTACGGATGAGTGAATACATAGTCATTTTGCAGCATGAATGGTTCATCGGACGTGTTGAGTGGAGTCCGGTTGATAATTCTACCATACTTTTTTAGGTTTTGGAAGTCCGGCAGCGAAAAAACAGTGTACTTTTGCGGCAGAATTTAGTATAATTATTATTTACAGACCCCAAAACGGAAAAGAGGCTAACTATGACCGGTCTATTGCTGCGTTTGTTTGTAAAAAACCATAATGATACGGAGGATCCCGTAGTGCGCAGCGCCTACGGAAAGCTGGCAGGAGCCGTGGGCATCGTGTGCAACCTGCTGCTCTTTGCCGGCAAGCTCCTGGCAGGTATTCTCAGCGGCTCCGTGGCTGTCACCGCCGACGCTGTGAACAACCTGTCCGACGCGTCCTCCTCCCTGGTGACGCTCCTGGGCTTCAAGCTGGCCGAGCGCCCTGCCGATGAGGAACACCCCTACGGCCATGCCCGCATCGAGTATATCTCCGGCCTGGTGGTGGCGGCGCTGATTTTGCTCATCGGCGCGGAGCTGGCAAAAAGCTCCTTCAGCAAGATCCTCCACCCGGAGACGGTGGAATTCTCCTTTCTGACCCTGGGAGTGCTGGTCGGCTCCATCCTGGTCAAGCTGTGGATGGCCCTGTTCTGCCGCAAGCTGGGCAGGCGCATCGACTCCACCACCCTGCTGGCCACCTCCGCTGACAGCCGCAACGACGTGATCTCCACGGCGGCGGTGCTGGTGGGCTGCCTGGTGGGCTACTTCTTTGGCGTGAAGCTCGACGGCTACATAGGCATGGCGGTGGCCCTGTTCATCATCTGGTCCGGCTGCTCCATCGCCAAGGACACCATCAGTCCCCTTTTGGGAGAGCAGGCCAGCGGCGAACTGGTGCGCAGTATCTCCGACCTGATATTGTCCCATGAGAAGATCCTGGGCATCCACGACCTGATGGTTCACGACTACGGCCCCGGCAACTGTTTTGCCTCGGTCCACGCCGAGATGGACAGCGCTGAGGATCCCCTCATCTGTCACGACATCATCGACGATATCGAGCGTGATGCCCTGCGGGAGCTGCGGGTCCACCTGGTCATCCACTACGACCCCATTATCACCGACGACGAGGAGCTCAACGCTGCCCGTGCGCTGGTGGAGCAGGAGATCAGGAGTATCGACGAGCGCCTGAGCCTCCACGATTTTCGCATGGTGCGCGGCCCCGGCCACACCAATCTGATTTTCGATCTGGTCATTCCTTACTCCATGGAGGACCGCAAGGCAGAGCTGAAAGCGCGCATCGACGAGCGCTTGCAGCTTCAGGACCGGAAGTATTACACCGTCATCACCTTTGACGAGGCGGCGCATAACCAGATTAGCAGCGGAAGCTGATAAAAGCAATCAACCGCTGGTTGTTCAACGGTAAGTTGACGCGGAAATATGAATTTTCTGTAAGGAATTGCGTTTCCGGCTTTTTTTACAGGACAAATTGTGGTACAATAGCCCCAAAGCAGTGGCAATACCACAGGAAAACATGGAAAGAAAGGTCCAATTTGTATGGGATTGTTCAGTAAAGTATTCGGCACCCGTTCCGAACGCGAGGTCAAAAAGCTCCTGCCCACCGTCGACCGCATTGAGGCTCTGGGCGCGGATATGGCCAAGCTGACCGACGAGGAGCTGCGGGAAAAAACGGCGGAATTCAAGACGCGCTATCAAGACGGCGAGACGCTGGACGACTTGCTGCCGGAGGCCTTTGCCGTCTGCCGCGAGGCTGCCGACCGCGTGCTGGGGATGCGTCCCTACCGCGTGCAGCTCATCGGCGGCATCGTCCTGCATCAGGGACGGATCGCGGAGATGAAGACCGGCGAAGGCAAAACGCTGGTCGCCATTCTGCCGGCCTACCTGAACGCCCTGGCAGGCAAGGGCGTCCATATCGTCACGGTCAACGACTATCTGGCCAAGCGCGACTCGGAGTGGATGGGCAAGGTCTACCGCTTCCTGGGCCTGAGCGTGGGCCTGATCGTTCACGACCTCAAATCCAACCAGCGCCGCGAGGCCTACAACGCCGACATCACCTACTGCACCAACAACGAGCTGGGCTTTGACTATCTGCGGGACAACATGGCCCTTTACAAGCAGGATATGGTGCAGCGGGGCCACAATTTCGCCATCGTGGACGAGGTGGACTCGATCCTCATCGACGAGGCCCGGACGCCCCTCATCATTTCCGGCAAGGGCGAGGATTCCACCAAGCTCTATGAAATGGCGGACTTCTTCGTCTCCGGCCTGAAAAAGAAGGTCTTTGCTACCACCGACGAAAAAGAGGAGCAGGACGATCTGGATTGCGACTACTACGTGGACGAAAAGGCACGGACGGCCAACCTGACCGCCCGTGGCATCGAAAAGGCGGAAAAATTCTTCGCTGTGGAAAACCTGGCGGACATCGAAAACACCACCCTGACCCACCATATCAACCAGGCCATGCGCGCCCGGGGCATTATGAAGCGGGACATCGACTACGTGGTCAAGGACGGGCAGGTCATTATCGTCGACGAGTTTACCGGCCGCCTCATGTACGGCCGCCGCTATAACGAGGGCCTCCACCAGGCCATTGAGGCCAAGGAGGGCGTCAACGTGGCAGGGGAGAACAAGACCCTGGCCACCATCACCTTCCAGAATTTCTTCCGCCTCTACGGCAAGCTCTCCGGCATGACCGGAACGGCGCTGACTGAGGAGGAGGAATTCTCCGCCATCTACAAGATGGACATCGTGGAGATCCCCACCAACAAGCCCGTCATCCGTGTGGATCACAACGACGTGGTCTACAAGACCGAGGCCGGTAAGTTCCGCGCCGCCATCGAACAGATCAAGGCCTGCCATGAAAAGGGCCAGCCCGTGCTGGTGGGCACCATTTCCATTGAAAAATCCGAGCTGCTTTCCAAGCTCCTCCGGCGGGAGGGCGTGCCCCACACGGTCCTCAACGCCAAGCACCATGAAAAAGAGGCGGAGATCGTCGCCCAGGCCGGTAAGCTGGGTGCCGTGACCATTTCCACCAACATGGCCGGCCGTGGTACGGACATCATGCTGGGCGGCAATGCCGAATACATGGCTCTGTCCGATCTGCGCAAGGAGGGCCTGCCCGACGAGGTCATCGCTGAGGCCAATTCCTACGCCGAGACCGACAACCCGGAGGTCCTGGCCGCGCGGCAGGCCTTTAAGGCGGCCTATGCCCGCCATAAGCTGGATGTGGACGCCGAGGCGGAAAAGGTCCGTGCGGCAGGCGGCCTGTTCATCGTTGGCACCGAGCGCCACGAGTCCCGCCGTATCGACAATCAGCTCCGCGGACGTTCCGGCCGTCAGGGCGACCCGGGCGAGACCCGCTTCTTCCTGTCCCTGGAGGACGACGTCATGCGCCTCTTCGGCTCCGAGCGCATCATGGGCATGCTTAACACCCTGGGCATCGACGAGGACACGCCCATCGACGCCAAGCTCCTGTCCAACGCCATCGAAAACGCCCAGAAGACCGTGGAGAGCCGCAACTTCCAGGCCCGTAAGAACGTCCTGGAATACGACGACGTGATGAATACCCAGCGTACCGTCATCTATGAGCAGCGCCAGAAGGTCCTGAATGGGGAAGACCTTTCCTCCACCATCGACGCCATGATCCACCATGTGATCGACACCGAGGTGGCCGACGCTTTCGGTGCCGAGGAGGGAGAGCCTCTGGAGCGTCTGGCGGCGAAATTCGAGGGGATCTACATTTCCAAGGGTGCCATCGACGCCTCGTATACCCAGGAAAATGCCGCGGAGAAGCTCTATGAGGGATTCCGCGAGACCTACCGGAAACGGGAGGCGGAATTCGGCGCGGAGCGGATGCGGGAGATCGAGCGCATCATCCTCCTGCGTGTCGTGGACGAATACTGGATGGACAACATCGACGCCATGGACGATTTGAAGCAGGGCATCCGCCTGCGGGCCTACGGACAGACCGACCCGGTCATCGCTTATAAGCGGGAGGGCTTCGCCATGTTCGACGGCATGATCAACGCCATCCGCGAGGAGACCGTCCGCCGCCTGTACCTCTTCCGTCTGCGCACGGAGGCCGATGTCAAACGCCAGCAGGTGGCCAAGATCACCGGCACCGGCGGCGACAAGACTGTCAGGCAGCAGCCGGTCAAAAAGGTGAAGATCGGCGCCAACGATCCCTGCCCCTGCGGCAGCGGAAAGAAGTACAAGTATTGCTGCCGCGACAAGGACAACGCCAAATGAGCGGATTTTATGTAAACCACAAGGGAACGCTGGAATACCTGACAGCGCCCGGCCTGGAGGGGACGGCCCACTGCTTTTCCACCCGATACGGCGGTGTCAGCGAGGGCGCTCTGGCTTCCCTGAATCTGGGCGTCCACCGGGGAGACCGCCCCGGAAATGTCCTGGAGAACTACCGCATTCTGGGCAGAGCCGTGGGATTCGACCCGAAAAACACGGTCTTTACCCGCCAGCTCCACACGGATATCGTGGAGCGGGTGGGAAAGCGGGACTGCGGGCGGGGGCTGATCGTCCCCGTGGACCACGCCTGCGACGGCCTGGTCACCAACGAGCCAAACGTGGTTTTGACGGTGTTTTCCGCCGACTGCACGCCGGTGCTGCTCTATGACCCGGTGGCGGGAGCGGTGGGCGCCGTCCATGCCGGCTGGCGGGGGACTGCCGCCGCCATCGCCGCAAAAGCTGTGGAGAAAATGGTGACGGAATTCGGCTCCCGCCCGGAGAATATCCGCGCCGCCATCGGGCCGTGCATTTCCCAATGCTGCTTTGAGACCGACGCCGACGTGCCGGAAGCCATGCTGGCATCCTTCGGAGAAGCCGCCAACGCCGCGATCCGGCCCATGGAAAAAGCAGCGGGCAAAAAATATTATGTAAACCTAAAGGAGCTGAACGCCCTGGCCCTGCGCCGGGCAGGCGTGGTGGCCATCGACATCGCCTGCGAGTGTACGGCCTGTGAGCCGCAGCGCTTCTGGTCGCACCGCCGCGTGGGAAACGGTCGCGGCTCCTTGGCCGCCATGATCATGTTACGAGGAGAGACCCTGTGAAAAGATATATCGCGCTGCTGCTGGCGCTTACCCTGCTGCTGAGCGGCTGTACGGCTGCGCAGCAGACCGGGCAGACGGAGACAAGCGCCCAGACGGAGATCACCGAGGAGACAGAGGAAACCCAGGAGACTGTGGGGACACCGGAGGACGAGAACAGCTTCGGCCTGTCCTATCTGCCCGAATACGGCCTGAATCCCTATACCTGTACCGCTACGGTCAACCGCGCTCTGTTTTCCCTGCTCTACGAGAGCCTGTTTTCCACCTCCACCCAGTTCCGCGCCGAGCCGGTCCTGTGCGAAAGCTACCGCATGATCGACGAGGGCAGAACCTACGTGTTCACGCTGGTGGAGGGCGCGGCCTTTTCCGACGGGACGCCGCTGACGGCCGAGGATGTGGAGGCCTCCATCCAGGCGGCCCGTTCCAGCTCCTACTATAAATTCCGCCTGTCCCACATCTCCTACTACACCACCCAGGAGGACGGGACCCTTCTGATCCAGATGGACACGCCCTATGAGAACCTGCCGCTGATCCTGGACATCCCCATTGTTAAAAAGGAAAGCGTGTCGGAGGCCTATCCCGTCGGCACAGGGCCGTATTGCCTGCAGGGCAACCGGCTTGTCCGCAACCGCCACTGGAAGCAGACCCAGGAGCCGGTCCTTGACCGGGACACCATCGAGCTTTCCGCCTGCAGCAGCACGGGTGAACTGCGGGACAACTTTGAATTCGGCTCCACCGACCTGGTCTACTGCGACCCCAATAACGCCGCGTCCGTGGGCTACCGCTGCGACTACGAGGTCTGGGAGGTCCCGACCACGGTGATGCACTACCTTGGCTTCAATTTATACAGCGGCTATTTTGCCAACAACACCCTCCGCTCGGCGGTGACTTACCTGCTTGATCGGGAGGAGATCGTCACGGAGTTTTACGGCGGCTTTGCCCTGGGCAGCAGCCTGCCCTGTTCACCCTACTCGGACCTTTACGACGCCCAGCTTGCCGAGAGCCACGACTACGCGCCCACCCAGTTCCGTGCGGCGCTTCAGGAGTCAGGTATCCTGACCTCCCCGGAATATGAGTACCATCAGGGCATTTTCCTGGTCTGCTCCGATGACATGGCCCGCGTGGAAACGGCCAGATACATTGCCCAGCTTCTCAACGACGCGGGCTTGAATATCGTCGTCAGCGCCGTGGACCGGGACACCTATCTGCAGGAGCTCAACGACGGCGATTTTGACCTCTATTACGGCGAGACGCGCCTGACGCCCAACTTCGACCTGTCCCAATTCTTCCGCAGCGACGGCAATCTGCAGTACGGCTCCATCAAGAGTACCTCTCTGGCGGAGCTTTGCACCGCCGCCCTGGAAAACACCGGCAGCTTTGTGGAGCTGTGCGCCCAGGTGGCGCGGGAAGCGCCCATCTGCCCCGTGGTGTTCAAAAGCTACGCGGTCTACGTGACCCGCGGCAAGCTCACCAGCCTGACACCCACGGTGGACAATGTGTTCCACGACTCGGCCTCTGCGCGAAGCCTTGCCGACGCGGACAAGACCTACGAAAACGCCGACCCGACAGCGGAATAACATAGAAAAAGCGCCGTGTGCGAGCGAACAAAGCCAATCGGCCTTGAAAGCCTCGGCTTTCAAGGCTTGCGGCTTTGTTCAGTACGTATAATAAGAGAAACTATGTTTGGAGATGCAGCCATGACGGAATATGTCAACGAAACGAATCTGACCGAATACGAAGCCTTTGTCGAGAGCCATCCCAAGGGCCATTTTGCCCAGAGCGTTCTCTGGGCAAAGCAGAAGCCTGCCTGGGACTGGAAGGCCATCGTCTGCCGCAACGAGGCGGGAAAAATCAAGGGCAGTATCGCCTTTTTGATCCGAAAAATGCCCGTGGTGCGCAAAAAGATAATGTACGCCTGCCGCGGTCCCGTCTGCGATTTGGATGACCGTGCCACCTTCGGTGAGCTGATGGCGGCGGCCCGGACCCTGGCAAAGGAGGAAAAGGCCTACGTCATCAAGATCGACCCGGACGTGCCCTCCAGCAACACGGAGTTTGCCAAACTGCTGACGGATTTCGGCTTCCGCACCCGCGATACGGGCAAGAATTTCGAGGCCATCCAGCCGAAATACGTCTTCCGCCTCTATCTGAACGGCCGCAGCGAGGAAGAGCTCATGGCCTCCTTCCATCAGAAGTGGCGCTATAATATCCGTCTGGCGGTGAAAAAGGGCGTGGAGGTCAGGCTCTGCGGCAAGGAAATGGTGCCGGATTTTGCCCGCATCATGGTGGAGACCGGTGTCCGCGACAATTTCGCCACCCGTCCGCCGGAGTACTTTGCCGCCATGCTGGACAATCTGGGTGACAAGTGCCGCCTCTATATGGCCTTCCATGAGGGCCAGCCCATCGCCGGGACCCTGGCCATCCACTACGGCGACAAGGTCTGGTATCTCTACGGTGCCAGCTCCAACGAGCACCGCAACCTCATGCCCAACTATCTGCTGCAGTGGAACATGATCCAGTGGGCGGTGGAGACGGGCAGCCGCGTTTACGACTTCCGGGGTGTTTCCGGCGACCTGTCGGAGGACAACCCCCACTATGGCCTCTACCGCTTCAAAAAGGGCTTCGGCGGCGAATTCACCGAGTTCATGGGTGAGTATGACTACGTGCTCAACCGCCTGTCCTACTTCATCGCCGAGAAGGGTGCCCTTGCCTACAAGGGCGTCGCGGCCAAGCTCTATATGCTCAAAAACCGCAAGAAAAACTGATACTAAAAACCGATTAAAATATTCATTTCAGAGGGAAGCACATGAACACGTATGTGGTGAAACGTGATGTTCTGGCGCAGAACATCCGGCAACTGAAAAAACAGGCGAAGGGCGTACCCATCTGGGCGGTGGTCAAGGGCGACGGCTACGGACTGGGAGTGCTGTCTCTGGCGGAGACCTTGTCGGAGGAGGGCATCGACCGCTTCTGTATCACCGATGTCCGCGAGGCGGAGATCCTGCGGGAAAACGGCTTTGGCGACGCGCAGATCCTGATGCTCCGCGCCGTTTCCGACCGCAGAGAGCTGAACCGCCTGCTGGATCTTCGGGTCATTGTGACCGTCGGCTCCCGGGAAACGGCGCTGCTTCTCGACCGGATCGCCGCCGAACGGGCGGACGTGGCCCAGGTGCATCTGAAGATCGACACCGGCATGGGCCGTTTCGGCTTCCTGCCGGAGCAGACGGAGGAGATCATCGGCCTCTACAAAACCTGCAAAAACCTGGCGTTCTGCGGCATCTTCACCCATTTCAACTGCGCCATCAACGACGAAAAGCTGACCCGAGAGGAGTTTGCCGTTTTCCAAAGCGTGGTGAGCAGGATCCGTGCAGCGGGCCTGGAAACGGGAACGGTCCACTGCTGCAACTCCGCCGCTTTTTTGAAATACCCGGAGATGCACCTGGACGGCGTGCGCCTGGGCTCGGCGATTTTGGGCCGGATGTCCTTCCGCACCAAGCTCCATCCCGTGGGATACGCGGAAATCCCCATCGACGAGGTGCGCGTCCTGCCGAAGGGACACACCACGGGCTACTGCGCGCTCTGGCGGGCCAAGCAGGATACTAAAGTGGCCATCCTGCCCGTCGGTTGGTATCACGGCTTCCGCGTCAGCTGCCAGCTTGACATGAGCCGCCGGCTGGACTGCCTGCGCACGGCCTTTTCCGCCGTCAAGCAGTTCCTGCGCCCTAAACGGTCCACGGTGGAGATCGGCGGCAGAGCCTGCCCGGTCATCGGTGCTGTGGGAATGCTCCACTGCGCGGTGGATGTCAGCGGCGTCGAGTGCAAGGCCGGTGACCTTGCCACCGTGCAGATCAACCCGCTCCACGCCAAAGGCATCCCGGTGGTGTTCCGGTGACGGACACTCCCTGCCGCATACATTATAATAAAACCCCGGTACGCCGCGAAACTCGCAGGGCGTACCGGGGTGTTCTGTTATGTGCCGAAATAACTGAAATGCATGTAGTCCACCGCGCTGCTCCAGTAGGCGCCCTGGGTGAAGCCGTATTTGGCGAAGATTTTCGCCACTTCGCCGTCCAGGGGGATGGAGTAGGGATCCTCGCCGGGCTTCCAGTAGCTGCCGACGGTCTGTCCGGTGGAGGGATTGTAGTAGTAATTCTCCTCGGGGTTTAAGTCGATGGCGCAGCCGATGGTGTGCTCGGAGCGCCCGCCGTGACTGAAACCGCCGACATAGTGGATGGGGAATTTTTCCACCCCGTTGTAGATTTCCTCAAAGATCTGCTGCACCGTCGGCGCAAGATTCTTGTGGACCAGAATAGTGAACTGCCGGGTGTATTTTTCACCGTCGCTGCCGATATCCCAAGTGCGCACCGTGATCTCCGTCATGTCGGCGGCGGCTCTGGCGTAGTCTTCCTCGCTGTAGACGCCGTCGTCACCGGCGTAATAGAGCCTGGGGTCATTGACCACCTCGCCGAATAAGCGCAGGCATTTTTCCAGCCGGGTCTCGTCGGCGCTGGCCAGCGTATCGTTGGCGCATGTGACCGTGCAGGAGGCGCTCAGACCGTTGGGCGCGTAGGCGGTGATCTCCGCCTTGCCCAGACCGACGCAGGTGACCGCGCCGTTTTCGTCCACAGTCATGACCGACGGGTCGGAGCTTTTCCAGATCAGGCTGACGGAAGCGGCCTCTGCCGGCGTGATGACCGGCCGAAGGACCTGGGTCTGCCCCATTTTCAGCGTGTTCTCCGTCTCGCCAAACTCCATAGTCTCCGGCAAGACCGGCGTTTGGGTCGAGCGGAGCAGCGCGTCATAGAGACGGCAGAACACCGTGGCACATTCGGCGCGGCTGGAGGTCTTCAGCGGCAGGAAGGAGATGGAGCCGTCGGCGTTGGGCAGACCGTTGAGAATGCCCATCTGCCGCAGAATGTCCACGGATTCCGCCGCCCAGGGCGCAATGTCCGCTTCGTCGGCAAAGCCGTCGGGAATGACCAGCGCCTGATCCGGTGCCAGCAGCTCATGGCCCATTTTCCGTACGTAAAAGGCGATGAGCTTGGCCATCTGTTCGCGGGTGACGGGCGTGTCCGGCTCAAAGGTCGTGGGGGTCATGCCGTCGACGATGCCGTTGCAGACCGCCCAGGAGATGTAGGGCGCGTAATACATATCCGCCGCCACGTCAGTGAAAAACTGCGGCGCGCTGTCGCTGCTCCAGGCTGCCGGGTCCACGCCCTCCATGCGGCCCAAAACCGTTACGAACATTCCGCGGGTCATGGTACCCTCCGGCTCAAAAGAGGTGCTGCTGACGCCGTTGAACATCTCCAGGGAGACAGCCTGGTCTATGTAGTCCGTGGCCCAATGGTCGTCGGTGTCGGAAAAGGCCCGTACCGTCGGGATTGCCGCCAGCAGCATGAGCAGGGCCAGCAGCGTCGAAATCAGCCGGTTTTTCATGAAGATCATCCTTTCGCGGCATATTATGTCTACCACCATCATAGCCCTTTTTCAGAAAAAATGCAAGCGGAGAAATCTTCCTCCGGCAGTATTCTGCCTGCTTTGCAAGGACGCAAACGAACAGAGAGCGACTCATGAAAGAACCGCTCTCTGTTTAATATCAACCTATTTATGCGTTAATGCATTCTAATCACGTATACGTTGGAAGTCGCTTTGCGAAGCATCATACTGTCTCCCAAGGTTGAATACGACTCACCGTATAAATCCGCTATTCTCCCTTTCAAAAATAGCCCCATTTAAGGGCGTAATTGACTCCAAAACACTCGGTATTTGCTTTGCCATCGTCATGTACTGAGAGGCAATATTTGTCCCTGGTTCTCCAAATTGAACATCAGAGGGATAATATACGACAACATGATACTTTTTTGCGCCAATCGTCATATATCCAATAAATTCATATGCAGGACGATAAAACACTCCCTTTATAGCCTCATTCGAAATCTCTCTGATACTAATTCTTCATAAAAACCTTTGGTTTTTATGAAGAAGGCACCGCGATTCGCGTTGCCCTTTTGTGGCAAAAAGCCACAAAAGCCGTCTCATGCAGTTCTTGACGCACCTTTGGTGCTATAAAAAGCTTTTCAAGCTTTTTATCAAAAACTAGTATAAAGTGTATGTTACATTATAGGAGTTGCATTAAAAAATTAAATTAAAACAAAAGTATTTAGCCTATGCAGTTTATACAAACATACCATATTTGTCTATACAATGCAAATAGAATTTAATTGTATGGGCGGTAAAATATTATGGACTATTATCAGATCGGTCAGCGGATCCGTAAATATCGCAAGGCCTATGGACTGTCCCAGGAGGCTTTGGCCGAGCGCGTCGGTATCTCTGTGCCCCACATGAGCCACATTGAAACGGGCAACACTAAACTAAGCCTGCCGGTGCTGGTAGCGCTGGAGGTTCGCACGGACGATCTGTTGTTTGACGGATCACGCAAAGAGCGCAGCACTTTATACGCTGAAATTGAGTCAGAACTGAGCAACTGTATGGTGCAGGAACTGGAGATCATTCGCGAGATTCTTCGTACAACCTGCCTTGCGCTGAAAAAATACAGACGCCCCTGAAATAATTGAAAAAGTTTCTCGAAAAAAAGAAAAAAAGTGCTTGACAGTGAAAAGACGGTGTGGTATTATAT
>CAMGRA010000010.1 GCA_946061345.1 uncultured Clostridia bacterium
CACGGTATCGCAATTAAAATGTGCGTTGCACATTTTAATTGGTGATTGGTATGAGTGTGCGTAGCACACGGGATTCTTGATTAAATATTTTAATCAAGAATCAGAATGAATGGTCTGCCTATTTTTTTTATAAATAATATGGCGATCCCCGGTTTTGACGGACAAAACCGGGGATCGCCATATTTACGAGAAAGGCATCATATGCAGGCGCATAAACGGTCAGAATTACAGCAGTTCAGCCAGGTCACAGATGAGCCGCTCGGTCTTTTCCCAGCCGAGGCAGGGGTCAGTGATGGATTTTCCGTAGACGCCGCCGTCGGGCTTCTGGCAGCCGTCCTCCAGGTAGGATTCGATCATTAAGCCCTTGACCAGGTGCCGGATCTGCCCGGAGTGGCGGCAGCTATGGAGGATTTCTTTTGCAATGCGGGGCTGCTCGTCCCAATGCTTGCCGGAGTTGGAATGGTTGGTATCAATGATGGCCGCCGGATTTTTCAGGCTGCTGGCCGCGTAAAGCTCACACAGAAGCTGCAGATCCTCATAGTGATAGTTGGGGACGGAGCGCCCGTGCTGGTTTGCAGAGCCGCGCAGGATGGCATGGGCCAGGGGATTGCCCTTGCTGTGGACCTCCCAACTGGTATAGACGAAGGTGTGGGGATGCTGGGCGGCGTTGATGGAGTTCATCATGACCGCCAGGTCGCCGCCGGTGGGATTCTTCATGCCGACAGGGATGTCCAGGCCGCTGGCAGTGAGGCGGTGGAGCTGGTTTTCCACGGACCGCGCGCCGACTGCAACATAGGAGAGCACATCGGACAGATAGTGGTGGTTTTCCGGGTAGAGCATCTCGTCGGCACAGGAGAAGCCGGTCTGCTCCATGATCTTGATGTGCAGCTTGCGAATGGCAATCAGGCCCTTGAGCATATCCGGCGAGCTGTTGGGGTCGGGCTGATGCAGCATCCCCTTGTAGCCGTCGCCGGTGGTGCGGGGCTTGTTCGTATAGGCCCGGGGAATGATGACAATTTTGTCCTTCACGCGCTCCTGGACCTCCCGAAGCCGGGTGATATAGTCCAGAACGGCGTCCTCCCGGTCTGCTGAGCAGGGGCCGATAATGAGGATCAGCCGGTCGTCCGCGCCGGTAAAAATAGCCTCGAGGGCCAGGTCCGTCTCCTTTTTCTGCGCAGCCAGGGCGTCGGAAATGGGATACATCTCCTTGATCGCCTGAGGTGTCGGCATTTTGCGCTTAAATTCCATATTCATACGCTTTCATCCTTATCAAAATATTTTCTTCGCTGCGTGGAGAGCTGCATCATTTCACGCATGGTGGCGGTATCGTCCCGCGCGATGCTGTCACGCAGACGGGAGAAGGTCTCGGAAAACAGGTCCATCTGTGCCAGAAGCTCGGTCTTGTTGAGCAAAAACAGCTCGCTCCACATTTCGTCGTTGATCTTTGCAATGCGGGTCAGGTCGCGGAAGGAGTCGCCGGTGTAACGGGACATATGTTCAGAGTTCTTGCTGACCATCAGAGAAACGGCGATACAGTGGGTGAGCTGGGAAAGGAAGGCGATCATCTCGTCATGCTTTTCCGGCGTGAGGGTGGTGACGGTCCGGAAGCCCAGCTCCCGGCCCAGATCCATACAGGCGGCAATGGCTGCTTCGGAATTTTTTTCCGTGGGCGTCACGATATAGTTGGCACCCCGGAAGATCTCCTTGGTGGCATTCTCCACGCCGCTGACCTCACGGCCTGCCATGGGGTGGGCACCGATGAATTCCAGGTCGCTGCGCAGCATATCCTGCACGGCGTAGACAACACTGCCTTTCACGCCGGTGACGTCGGTCAAAAGGGCACCGGGACGGATATGGTCCTGATTCTCCCGGAGCCAGTCCAGGAAAACGTGGGGGTAGAGGGCAAAGACGATGAGATCGAACTGGCGGATATAGTCCGGGTCGGCACTGCACCGCCCATGACGGATGAGACCGTGCTCCAGAGCGTAGGCAATGGACGCCTCCCGCCGGGTCAGAGCGCCCACCTCGAAGCCCCGGTCCGTCAGCGCCTGGGCGTAGCTGCCGCCCATGAGGCCGAGGCCGACGATCAGGATCTTGGTGTTCTTATTCAGTCCCATAGGTTACCTCCAATCCAAGGTGTTTCAGGTCGCGGAAGAAGTCCGGGTAGCTTTTTCGCACCGCTTCGGCCTCGTCAATCACGCCTCCGACCTGACTTGCCAGCAGGGAAAGAGCCATGATGACCCGGTGGTCGTTGTGGCCGCAGAGCATGGCGTCGGGCTTTTTGATGCCGCCGGGGGAAATTTTCACGGTGTTTTCCCCAACTTCCGCGAAGACGCCGAACTTTTTCAGCTCCTCCGCCATGACCTGCGCGCGGTCGCTTTCCTTGATCTTCAGACGCCGCGTGCCGGTGAATACCGCGCCATGGTTTGCGGCGGCGACGGCAAACAGAACCGGCCCCAGATCCGGGCAGCCGGACAGGTCGAGGACGGCCTCCGGGTTAGAAAGCTGCCGCAGATATTCCACACAAATTCTGTCACCCTGGAGGCTGTCCGTGCGCAGACCCGTGACGGTCACGTCTCCGCCCAGCTCGTTCAGGGCAAGCAGGGCCGCCGCGTTGGACCAGTCGCCCTCCACGGTAACGTCCATGGGCCGGTAGGTCTGACCGCCCGGAATATGGAAGGTGTTTTCCGGGGCTTCTGTTACCGTGACGCCGAAGGCTTTCATGGCGTCCAGGGTGATGTCGATATAGGGGCGGCTCTCCACCGGCGGCAGGACCTGCAGGACGCTTGGGCCGTCCGGCAGGGGAAGGGCAAAGAGCAGCCCGGTGACGAACTGACTGCTGACATCGCCGCGCAGCGTGTACCTGCCCGGTGTGAGTCTGCCGCTGACGGTCAGGCTCTCGCTGCTTTTTTGCAGGCTGATATTCTTCTCCGCGAAAAGCGTTTCATAGACGCTGATGCCCCGCTCCATCAGGCGGCGGGTGCCGGTAAAGACGGCCCCGGAGCCCATGACCAGAGCCAGCGGGAGGAAGAAGCGGAGGGTGCTTCCGCTCTCGCGGCAGGGGAATCGGGCGTCCTGCGGCAGCGGGCCGGAAACGCCCCGGACGGTGAGAACGTCGCTGTCTAACTGATATTGGGCACCCAGAGACGAGATGCAGTCCAGGGTGGCGCCCATGTCCTCACTTTGGGCAACACCCCGCACGGTACTGGTACCTGGGGCAAGGGCAGCGCAGAGCATCAGACGGTGGGCGTAACTTTTTGACGGCGGTGCCGCGACGGTGCCCCGTGCCAAACCGGGTCGGATCTCAACTTTCATGGCCTGCTCCCAGATGGCGCACCAGAATATCCAGTGCCTGGTTATAGCCCTGCAGACCCTGGCCGGTGACGGTCTGCAGCGCCACGTCGCGGATATAGCTGACCTGCCGGAAAGCCTCACGACGGCTGACCTCAGAGATATGCACCTCCACCGTGGGGATGGCGACGCCCTTGACGGCATCGGCGATGGCAACGCTGGTGTGGGTGTAGGCAGCTGGGTTAAAGACGATGCCGTCGATGTGGGAGAAGTAGGCCTTTTGAATGGCGTCGACCAAATCGCCCTCGTGGTTGGACTGATAGAATTCTACCTCGACGCCCAATTCCTCCGCATGGCTGCGCACCAGGGCCACCAGATCGTCATAGGTCTGCCTGCCGTAGATCTCCGGCTCGCGGATGCCAAGTATGTTGATATTCGGACCGTTCAAAACAAGAAATTTCATTGGGTATCTTCCTTTCCGTCGGCCGGGCAAAAGACGTCGGTGCCGTAACGCTGGGCCAGCAGATCGCTGACCACGATGGCCGTCACGCTGTCAATGACCGGGCAGATACGGCGGATGATGGCCGGGTCATGGCGTCCGTGGATGGTGATGGGAGCGTCTTCTCCCGTGCGGAAATCCACGGTCTTCTGCTCCTGGGCAATGGAGGGTGTGGGCTTGACGGCGCACTGGAAGACGATGGGCATGCCGTTGGTGATGCCGCCGTTGATGCCGCCGTTGCGGTTAGTTTCCGTTATGACTTTATCGCCCTGCATCCGGAAGGCGTCGTTGCACTGGCTGCCGGTGAGGGAAGAAACGCCGAAGCCCACGCCGAATTCGATGCCCTTGATGCCGCCGAGACTGAACATGGCGTGGGACAGAAGTCCCTCCACGCTGTCAAACCAAGGCTCGCCAAGACCGGGCATCAGGCCGCAGACGGCGGTCTGTGTGACGCCGCCAACGCTGTCACAATTCTGGCGGGCCAGCAGGATCCGCTCGGCCATCTTGTCACCGCTGAGGGGGTCCAGGACCGGGAAGCTGCCCTCCTGCAGGGCCTGCAGGTCCTTTTTAAAATCGCCGAAGGAACGATCCTCCACACCGCCGCATTGGAGGATATGGGTCCCGATCCGAATCCCGAGGCGTTCCAGCGCCGGCAAAAGTATACCGCCGACGGCGACCAGAGCGGCTGTCACGCGGCCGGAAAAATGTCCGCCGCCGCGATAGTCCTCAAAGCCGTGATACTTGCAAAAGGCGGTGTAGTCGGCGTGGGAGGGACGGGCCAGGCCGTATTGATAGTCCCGGCTGCGGGTGTTTTCGTTGGGAATGACGATGCACACGGGGGTGCCGGTGGTCCTGCCGCCAAAGACACCGCTGAGGATCTGAAAACGGTCGGCCTCCTGCCGCGGCGTATCCAGCGCGGAGGAGGGACGGCGTCTTGTGAGCTGCCGGGCAATGGCCTCCTCGCTGACGGGGATGCCGGGAGAAAGACCGTCGATGACGGCGCCTACCGCCGGACCGTGGCTCTCGCCGAACAGGGTGATGGTGATGCTCTGACCAAAGGTGTTTTTCATGGCGTTACTCCAACAAATCAAGGATCTCCTCCGGGGAAAGCTCCCGGAGCGTAAAGGTACCGATCTCCTCCACAAAAACCACGCTGATGCGGCCGGTACCCATTTTTTTGTCGTGGAGAAGGTAGGGAAGAAGCTGCTGCCGCGTCTGTGTGACGGCAGTGGGAAGCTGATACTTTTCCAGCACCTTTTTCAGGCGTTCCCGGACCGGCGCACTGCACATGGGCAGCATCCCCAGGCTGACACATTCGCCGTGGAGCATGGCACCCTTGTGGTAACTCTCGATGGCGTGGCCCACGGTGTGGCCGAAATTCAGCACCTTCCGCAGACCGTGCTCCTTCGGGTCCTGTTCCACAACGTCCCGTTTGATGCACAGGGAGCGGCGGATGATCTCCGGCAAATCATCGTGGAGGCTTTCGCTGGTCTCGATCAGCGCAAACAGCTCTGCGTCAAAGGTGGCTGCCATCTTGATGGCCTCGGCCAGTCCGGCATGGAGCTGCCGAGGATCCAGGCTTTGCAGCGTTTCCGGGTCGATGAGGACCCGGCTGGGCTGACAGAAGGTGCCGACGATGTTTTTTACGCCGCCCAGGTTGACGGCGGTCTTGCCGCCCACCGACGAATCTACCTGGGAAAGGAGCGTGGTGGGGATGTTGTAAAAATCAATGCCCCGCATATAACAGGAGGCGGCAAAGGCGCTCAGGTCGCCCACCACACCGCCGCCGACCGCCGCCACGCAGTCCTTGCGGGTGAAGCCTGCCCGGAGCATGGCGGAGAGAAGCTGCTCAAATTGGGCGATGCTTTTGCTTGCCTCGCCGCCTGTAATGGTGACGAGAATAGGCTCCTTGCATTGAGCGGCCAGTGTGTCGGCATAGTGCCGGGGCGTACCCTCGTCGGTGACGATGAGGACGCGTCGGTCCAGCTCCAGAAGCTGCCCGGCGTTTTTCAGCGCGCCCTGCTCCAGCACGATGTCATAGCGCCCGTTTTCCGGGTTGACAGGGATCAGCATGGTGATTCCTCCTTATACCGCGTTGTTGGCGTAGTAGGTGCCTACTAATCGCAGCTTGGCGCACACGGCGGAAAGCTCCCGGAGCATATCCTGCCCGTTTTCGGTGTTGATATTTCCCTCGGCCTCAATATAGAAGAAGTAGCTCCACTGCAGGTCCTTCATGGGACGGCTGCGGAGATTGCGCATATTGAAGCCGTGGGCGCCGATGATATTCAGGGTCTGGGCCAGGGCACCTGCCTCATTCTGCACCGTAAAGGCGAGAATAAAGTTTTCGTCCTCGCGCTTTTTGACGGTGACGGGCCGGTTCTGCGAGCGGGAAAATGCCGCAAAGCGTGTGGAATTGATCTTGCTGTCGTTGATGCCGGTATCCAGCAGCTTCAGACCGAAGATCGATGCTGTTTCGTCGGAGGCAATGGCGGCCAGGGTGGGGTCGCCCGACTCCTTCACGAATTTCGCCGCCAGAGCCGTATTGGAATAGGCCCTGGTCTCCCAACAGCGGCGGCGGATATAGTCGGCACACTGCTGCAGCGCCTGGGGATGGCTGACCACAGTGCGGATGCCGTCCAACTCGGCACCCTCTACGGCCATCAGATTGTGCAGGACCGGCAGGTCGATGACTTGATTGACATACAGGCTGCCGGAGAAGAGCAGGTCCATGACCGTACCCACCTCACCGGCGCTGCTGTTTTCCAGCGGAAGCACGGCGCAGTCATATTCGCCCCGCTCCACGGCCTGATAGGCCTCCGTAAAGTCGGAGAAGGCCACCAGCTCCGCTTCCGGGAACATGCGCTTGGCGGCGATATAGGCAAAGGCACCCTCCACGCCGCAGTAGGTCACGCGCATCCCGTGGATCAGCCGGGACTGGTAATCACAGGACAGGTCAATGGTTTTTTGCAGAAACTGGACATAGTAGGATTCCACGTCGGCGCTTTGGATCAGACTGCGGTTCTTGTTGATGAGATCCGCCTCCCTGGAGCAGTCGCGGATGGAGAGACCGTGCGCCTTTTTGTAGGCCGCAATGGCCTGGCAGACCTGCATCCGTTCCTCAAAGAGCTTTGCCATCTCCGCGTCGATCCGGGTGATCTCCCTGCGGGATACTTCCAATTCATTCATAGCTTCACACCTCAAATTTCTGTTAAGAAAAAAGCGGCCTCCCGTAAAGGAAGCCGCTTTTCATGACAATTCAAACGCCGGGGCCAATGTCATTCAATGCGTCCTTTGCGGGCAGTTGCGTGCGGGAAAATAAAAGTAATAAAAGGCACAGTACGCAAAATAGCGTACTGTACCCAGAAAGCCGAAAAAGGACGCAGAGATAGCGTGAAAAGCGGAAAGAGCCGTATTTCGAGAAGCGCGCTTCGTCATTTCCGTTCCCACCTTGTCGATTTATAGGCGTATTATACCCGTTCTGACCGTTTTTGTCAACTGTAAATTACCTTTTTACCGGGCCTTGCCCAGGAAGAACAGGGCCAGAGTTCCCGGACCGGAGTGAGAGCCGATGACCGGACCGATGTCTGCAATCAGTGTGGCCTTTGCGCCGTACTTTTCATATATACAGTTTTCCAGCGCCTTGGCATCGTCCATACAGTCCCCGTGGGAGATAAAGTAGAGGCCGTTTTCAGGGAACAGAGCCGTTTCTTCATATTGCTTTGCCAGAGCCTGGATGGACTGCCGACGGCCGCGGACCTTGCTCATGCTGATGAGATGGCCTTCGTCGTCGACGTGGAGAATGGGCTTAATATTCAGCATACCGCCGAGAAGAGCCGTTGCCGCGCTGACGCGACCGCCGCGCTTGAGATAGACCAGATCGTCCACGGTAAACCAGTGGCACAGACCGGGCAGCGTCTCGGCCACGTAGGCGGCGACCTCCTCCAGCGATGCGCCGGACTGCTTTTTCTGTACCGCCAGGTAGACCATCAGACCCTGACCTGCCGACGCGCACAGGGTGTCGATCACGGTAATGCGGCGCTCGGGGTACTTTTCCAACAGCTCCGTGGCCACCATCCGGCCGGAGTTGACGGTGTTGCTCAGGCCGGAGGAAAAGCCGAGATAGAGAATGTCGGTACCCGCCTGCAGCCTCGGCTCAAATACCAGACGGAAATCCTCCATATTGGCTGCTGCGGTCTTAAAAACGCTTCCCTCACGCATCCGCTGATAGAAAACCTTCGGGGGCATATCTGCGTTGACGTATTCCTGCGAGGAGCCGTCCAAATGGAAGGTGAGGTTGATACAATCCACCGACCACTGCTGCAGCGTATCCGCTGCCAGGTCACAGCCGCTGTCCGTAATAATCACATAATTGCTCATTGGTGTTTCCTCCCTGTAATATGAAATATGTTGCATCAGTATTCACGCACGCCGTCGCTGCCCTCGAAGAACAGGGCGACTGCTCCGGGGCCGAGATGGGCACCCGTTACCGGCTCATAGCAGACGATCAACAGTTCCTTGGGTGGATGACTCTGCCGGATGGCTTCTGCCAGACGCTCCGCCTGCTCAGGGCATCCTGTGTGGGCAATGCAGACGGTCTGCTCTTCCGGATTTTTGACCAGCTCGTCGTATTTGCGCGCCAATGCCGTAAGGGCTGCGCTCTGACCCCGGACCTTGCCGCAGACAGCCAATTCTCCGGCGGCGTTGCCCTTCAGGATCGGACGGACGCCGAGGATCGTGCCCAGCACCGCTTTGGCACCGGAAACACGTCCGCCTCGCCGCAGGTGCATCAGATCATCCACCATGACGACCTGGTACAATGACTGACGCTTGCTCAGAAGAAAGTCAGCCGTTTCGTCCAGGCTCATGCCCGTCTCACGGCAATCAATAGCACGGAGGACAAAAAGGCCCTCGCCCAGGGAAGCCGCCAACGTGTCGACCAGACGGATACTGCGCCGGGGAAACTGCTCCCGGAGCTGTGCCGCCGCAATCTCCGCCGAGTCGTAGGAGCCGCTGATGCCGGAGGACATTCCGACGAACAGAATATCCTGCTCCTGCTGCAACAGGGGAGTGAGATAATCAATGTAGCGCTGCGGCGTGACCTGTGAGGTGGTCACATAGGTGCCGGTTTTCATGGCGGCATAATAGCTTTCTCCGTCAAAGCTCTCTGTATCCAGACAGGTGTATTCCTTCCCGTCAATGAAATAATGAAAGGGGATCACCGAGACACTGTTTTGCTTCAGCAGCGGGGTCGGCAAATTTGACGAGGTGTCAGCCACAATTGCAAATCTCATGTTTTCCTCCAAATAATCTAATTTCTTAAATTAGATTACCACACACAGACTGCTATGTCAATAAAAATCTTCTTGCCAACTCTGCGAAATCTGGTATAATGAAGATTAAGATAAAAGAATGGAGAGATGTTGCGTGAGCTATGATAACGCTTTGGTTGCCACAAAGCTGCGCCGTTGGGAAAAATACCTGAAAGAGTATAGCCTGCCGCTCTGGGAAGATATCCCCAATTTTGGCCTCTATATGGAGCAGGTTTTGGTCCTTCTGAAAGAATACCTGGACTATCTGCCGCCGGAGCTGAAGGACGAGCAGCTCATCACGGCGGCGGCCATCAACAATTATGTGCGCAACAGATATATGCCGGAGCCGCAAAAAAAACGGTATTACCGTGTCCATATCGCCTATCTGGTCATGATCTGCACCTTGAAACGGAGCCTGAGCATTGCCACGCTGCAGAAGATGATCCCTGTAGGCATTGAGGAGGAGCAGGTCCGGGAGATCTACACCGCCTACGTGCGCCGTCATAAGCACACCGCCAGTTTTTTTATCGAGCAGATCCGGCAGATCGCCGGACCCATATTGCAGCATGAGAGCGACGGCACCAACGAAATGGCTACCAGCGAGACGGAGGAGCTGATCGAGTCGGCGGCCATTCTCAGCGGACTTTCCGGCCTCCTCGCGGAGAAGCTGCTCCTTTTGGAGGGAAAGACGCTGGAGGACATAGAGGAATAGAGTACCGCAAAAGGGCCAAACTTGGCCTGCATGAGCCGGATATATAGAGAGAAGGAGACTGGGAACATGAATAAGATCATCATTGCGCTGTCAGTCGTGCTGGCCACGCTTCTTGGCGTGCTGATCTACTGCATTTGCGCCGACGGAACTGCCGACAAGCCGGAGCAGCGGGAGACCCTGCCCGTTTCTTCGACGGCGGAGCCCACGGAGGAAGAAACAGTGCCTGCGACAACGGAAAAGCCCACCGAGACTGAGCCTGCGACGGAGGCGATACAGGAGGAGACCACGGAGCTTACAGAGGAAACGACGGAGGCGACGGAGGAGACCACTCAGGAGACGACGCCGCCTGCCGGTGAGGCCGGAAACAGCGGACGCTTTACCTCGAATACAGGCACCGGCCTGGAGCTGCTGGTGGACTGGAGCACCTATACCAATGAAAACGGCACGGATATGGTGCGGTTTGATATTTCCATCGAAAGCTACAGCATCTATGTCGGCTCCCGGGTCAACGGCATCGTCATCACCATGGGCGGCCAGACGAAAAAGCTGGACAGCGGAGAGATCACCTACGCAAGCGGCCCGAAAAAGACCTTCCTGCTGGGAAGCTGTACTATGGAGCTGCTGTCCGCAACGGCTCAGGCGGAGGTATCCTGGGACTTCCTCGGCAGCTATAAGGATACCCCGATGGATCAGATCACCGCTTCCGGAGAAATCCGGCGCTGACGGCAGGAGGATATGATGGAATACGATAAAAGAATTGATGAAATGTCCGTGGGCGATACGGTGGAGGGCTTTTACATCCTGAAAACCGCCGCTTCCAAGATCGCCTCCAACGGACGGCCCTATCTCAACGCCGTCATTTCCGACGTTTCCGGTGCCATGGACGCCAAGGTCTGGGACTACGGCGGCCCGATCTCCGCAGCCGAGGAGGGAAAGGTGGTCAAGGTCCGCGGCACGGTCAGCGAATACCGCGGCACGGCCCAGATGTCGGTGGACCGGATCCGCCTTGCTCAGGAACAGGATCACTACGACCTTTCTCTTCTGGTGCCTGTGGCACCCATCGACACGGATGCCGCCTACCGGGAGATCGAGGCAACGGTGGAGGGCCTGAAAGACGCGGCTTATCAGGCCGTCTGTCTTGAAATGCTCAAGCGCCACAAGGAGCGCTTCTGTGAGATCCCTGCCGCCAAGAGCTTCCATCACAGCTTCTTGAGCGGCCTGCTCATGCACACGGGCAATATGCTCAAGACCGCCGATTTTCTGGCGTCGCTCTACGCCGACACGGTGGATCGTGACCTGCTTCTGGCCGGGACCCTGCTCCACGATTTTGCAAAGATCGAGGAATTCACCTTCTCCGGGGTGGGCCTGGTGACGGACTACAGCGTAAGGGGAAAGCTCCTGGGCCATCTGACCATGGGAGCGCAGGAGGTCGGCGAGATCGGCAGAACGCTGGAGCTGCCAGAGGAAAAGACTGCACTGCTGCAGCATATGCTCCTGTCCCATCACGGGGAGCCGGAATTCGGTGCGGCGGTGCGGCCCATGTGTGCCGAAAGTGAGTTGCTGTCCCTCATCGACCAGATGGACAGCCGGATGGAGATCTACCGTGAGACTTTCCAGTCGGTCCCTGCGGGAAAATTCAGCGGCCGTATTTTTGCCCTGGACAAGGTGATTTATCATCACGGAGGAGAGAAAGAAACATGATCTATTGTGATTTTCAGGGAAAGAAGCTCTCGCGTCTCGGCTTTGGCACCATGCGTCTGCCGACCAAGGCCGACGGCAGCATCGACGAGGCGCGGACGGAGGAAATGGTGCGCTATGCCCTGGACCACGGTGTCAACTATTTTGACACCGCCTATCCCTATCACGGCGGTATGTCCGAGATGGTCATCGGGAAGCTCTTGAACAAGTTCCCCAGGGACAGCTATTATCTTGCCACCAAGTATCCCGGCCATCAGATCAGCGATAGCTATGACCCGGCGGCCGTTTTCAACGAACAACTGAAAAAATGCGGCGTGGAGTATTTTGACTTCTATCTGCTGCACAACGTCTGCGAGAACTCCTACGCCACCTATACCGATCCCCGCTGGGGCATCATCGACTATTTCCTCGAACAAAAGCGGCAGGGGAGGATCAGGCATCTGGGCTTCTCCAGCCACGGCGCGCCGGAGAATCTGGAGCAATTTCTGGATACCTACGGAGAGCATATGGAATTCTGTCAGATCCAGCTCAACTATCTGGACTGGACTTTACAGGATGCCAAAACCAAGTGTGAGCTGCTGACAAAGCGCAATATCCCCATCTGGGTCATGGAGCCGGTGCGCGGCGGGAAACTGGCGAAGCTGCCGGAGCTTCAGGAGGAGAAGCTCCGCGCTCTGCGCCCGGAGGAGAGCAGCGCCGCCTGGTGCTTCCGCTGGCTGACGGAGGTCCCCAACGTCCATGTGATCCTCAGCGGTATGTCTGACATGGAACAGATGAAGGATAACGTGAAAACCTTCTCTGAGGAAAAGCCGCTGACCGCTGAGGAACGCGCTGCTCTGGAGGAGATCGCCGGCGTACTCAAGGGCGGTGTGCCCTGCACCGCCTGCCGCTACTGCTGTGACGGCTGCCCCATGGGTCTGGACATTCCCATGCTGCTGGCCTCCTATAACGACGCCAAATTCGCTTCCGCCTTTACCGTCGGTATGCGTCTGGACAGTATGCCGAAGGAAAAACTGCCGACGGCCTGTGTAGGCTGCGGTGCCTGTGCGGAGATCTGCCCCCAGCACATTGACGTTCCCGGCGTGATGCGGGAGTTTTCCGAGATAATGAAGACTCTGCCCAACTGGACGCAGGTCTGCAAGGAGCGGGCCGCTGCCGCCGCGCAGATGAAACGGTCATAATGGAGTATCGGCCCCGCCAATAAAATTGTGATGGCCCGCGATTTGAAAGGAAATGCTTGACAAATCGCGGGCCATCACATATAATATAATGACTAAAAGGGAGTAGTTGTAACGCATGCTCAACATCGCCCGGGCTTCCCGGTGGGTATGCGCCTGATCGCTTCTTTCAGGAACCAGACTTTTAGCACGTCTCCGTGCAAAGGTCTGTCTTTTTTTGCACGGAAGAATCTTTGAGAGGAGAAGTTCCATGTTCTTTGTTCCCTTAATTGCGTTCTGCGCGACCTATGTTCTCATGATCTCCCTACCCAAGATCCGCCACTGGATCGCGGCTGCCTCCGCCGTGTTCTTCCTGGTGTGGGGCTGCGTCACCTCCGGCAGCGGCGTATTCGGGGCCTTGACCGACGCGGCATCCGCTATCAACTGGAACGTGCTGATGATGCTCTTCGGCACCATGGGGACGGTGTATTTCTTCATTGCCTCCAAGATGCCCGACGTCATGGCGGAGAAGCTTCTGCGCATTGCGCCCAATACCATGTGGGCGGTTGTATTTATCTCCCTGTTCTCGGGCTTCATTTCCGCTTTTATGGACAATGTGGCAACGGTCCTGATGATTGCGCCCATCGGCCTGGCGGTGGCAAAGCAGCTGAAGATCTCGCCGGTCGCCATGCTCATCTGTATTTCCGTGTCCTCCAATCTGCAGGGTGCGGCGACGCTGGTGGGCGACACGACCTCCATCATGCTCGGCGGCTATGCGGACATGAACTTCCTGGATTTCTTCGTTTTCCAGGGGAAGGCCAGCATCTTCTGGGCGGTGGAGCTGGGCGCTCTGGCGACAGTGCCGGTCATCATGTTCCTTTTCCGTAAGCAACGCCAAAAGGCACAGATCACCGTTTCATCCAAGGTGGAGGACTATGTGCCGACTTACCTGCTGCTGTTGAATATCGTTCTTCTCATTGTGGCATCATTCCTTCCCAATATGCCTGAGACGATCAACGGCATCATCTGTCTTTCTATTTTTGCCGTGACGGCGACTTATTCGCTGCTCAGGAGCAAGAGCCTGAAAAATATCGCGGCCTCACTGAAAGAGATCGACTACTCGACTCTGCTTCTGCTTGGCTCCCTGTTCATTATCATCAGCGGTGTGGAGCGGGCAGGCGTGCTGGACGAACTGGCGAAACTCATCGTCAAGCTGGGCGGCGGCAACCTCTTTGTGGTCTACACCATCATCGTCTGGGCCTCGGTCCTGCTGTCGGCCTTCATCGACAACATTCCCTATGTGGCCACGATGCTGCCGGTGGTTGCAAGCATGGCGGCCTCCATGGACTGTGAGCCTTACGTGCTGTTCTTCGGCCTGCTCACTGGTGCGACCCTGGGCGGCAATATCACCCCCATCGGCGCCTCGGCCAATATTACGGCTATCGGCATCCTGCGCAAAAACGGCTATGAGGTGAAAAACTGGGACTTTTTCCGCATCGGCCTGCCTTTTACTCTGGTGGCGGTGCTGACCGGTTACCTGTATATCTGGTTGGTCTGGGCATAACTCCGTAAGAATTGCTGCGGGCCGGATACTGCCGTGCGCATTGATGATTCTTTTCAGTAGCTCTGTTTCCGGCAGCGCGGTGATTCTTTTTTTGAAAGGCAGATCGGTTAAAACATTTGTGCGACTGCTCCTATGAGCTGGTGTTCGGCGGCCTGACAAAGAAACTGCAGCGCCAGACCTGCGAAACCCTGTGAAGCAAACAGGGAAGCCCGGTGTTGGATTGTAACAGCGGGCTTCCCGGAGACAACAGCAAAAAGGAGAGCGCACCTATGGACTTAAACGACATCTATCAACTAACCGACGAAACGGAGCAAATTCAGAGAACCTATGAATTCTTCAATGAGGATACCCGTCTGAACCGCTCCAAAGCCGCCCGGGTGGAGTTCCTGACCACCATCCGCTACATTGAGCGTTACCTGAAGCCAGGCGACAGGATTTTGGATGTGGGCGCTGGCGCCGGGGAGTACAGCATCTACTTTGCCGGAAAAGGCTATGAAGTGTGCGCTCTGGAGCTGGCGGAGAACAACATCAAAGCCTTCCGGCGGAAGCTGTCCCCGGAGGATAAGATCGACCTGGTTCAGGGCAACGCCATGGACTTAAGCCGCTATGGGGATGATTCCTTTGATGAGGTGCTGGTATTTGGCCCGCTGTATCATCTGCACCGGGAGGCGGACCGGCAGAAGTGCATCTCGGAGGCCAAGCGAGTCTGCAAGCCCGGCGGCAAGCTGTTCTTTGCTTTCATCTCCAACGATATGGTGATCCTGACGGAGTTTTCCTACCGCCCCGATTACTTTACAGAAGGAGATTACGACAAGAAGACCTTCCGGCTGGAGGACTTCCCCTTTGTGTTCCATACGGTGGACGGTTGCCGCGAAATGCTCCGGGCCGGAGGTGTCCGCATTCTTCATGAGGTTGCGGCAGACGGCGTCAGCGAGCTGCTGGAGGACAGGATCAACGCCATGAGTGACGCGGATTACGCCCAGTACCTGCGCTACCATGCCTACATCTGCGAAAAACCGGAATTTCTCGGTATGACGAAGCATCTGCTTTTCGTCGGTGAAAAATGATAGAATCATAACCACCGGCCGTGTGTGTGCCGGTGGTATGCACCAGCCCCCTTGGGGC
>CAMGRA010000011.1 GCA_946061345.1 uncultured Clostridia bacterium
TGCCGTGGCTGGTGCGCTTGGCGTAAGGCTCCTTGGTGGGCACCACGCCGATGTCATAGAGGAACTTGTGCCAGAAGCGGCTGTAGAGCAGGTGGAGCGTAGTGTGCTCCATGCCGCCGTTGTACCAATCCACAGGGCTCCAATACTCCATGGCCTCCCGGGAGGCAAGGGCCTCGTCATTGTGGGGGTCCATATAGCGCAGGAAATACCAGGAGGAACCGGCCCACTGGGGCATGGTGTCAGTCTCCCGCTTTGCAGGGCCGCCGCACTTCGGGCAGGTGGTGTTGACCCAGTCGGTGATATTGGCCAGCGGGGAATGGCCGTCGTCGGTCGGCTCGTAGCTTTCCACATCGGGCAGCAGCAGAGGCAGATCCTTTTCGTCCAGCGGGACGGTGCCGCACTTGGGGCAGTGGACGATGGGAATGGGCTCGCCCCAGTAGCGCTGACGGGAGAAGACCCAGTCGCGGAGCTTGAAATTGACCTTGGGCTCGCCGAGGCCTCTCCGCTCCAGATAGTCGATCATGGCCGTTTTGGCATCCTCCACGCTCAGGCCGTTGAGGAAATCGGAGTTGACCATGACGCCGGAGGCGCAGTCGGTAAAGGGCTCTTCCTCCACATTGCCGCCCTTGACGACTTCAATGATGTCGCAGCCGAATTTTTTTGCAAAATCCCAGTCGCGGTCGTCGTGGGCAGGCACGGCCATGATGGCGCCGGTGCCGTAGGTGGAGAGGACGTAATCGGAGATAAAGATGGGGATATGCTTGCCGTTGACGGGATTGATGCCCTCCACGCCGCGCAGACGGACACCGGTCTTGTCCTTGACCAGCTCCGTGCGCTCAAAGTCTGATTTGGCAGCGGCGGCAGCCTGATAGGCTTTGACCTCGTCGGCATTTTCCAGGCGGTCCATCCATTTTGTGATCAGCAAGTGTTCCGGCGAAAGGACCATATAGGTCGCGCCGAACAGGGTGTCAGGGCGGGTGGTATAGACCTTGATCTCGTCTCCCAGAGTGGAGGAAAAGCGGACCTCCGCGCCGGTGGAGCGACCGATCCAGTTGCGCTGCTGGAGCTTCACACGATCAATGAAATCCAGGTCGTCCAGATCGTCCAGCAGCCGCTGGGCGTATTTGGTGATGCGGAGCATCCACTGGCTCTGCTCCCGGCGGATGACCGGGCTGCCGCAGCGTTCGCAGACGTTTTCCACAACCTCCTCGTTGGCAAGGACGCACTTACAGGAGGTACACCAGTTGACGGGCATCTTGGCCTTGTAGGCCAGGCCGTTTTTGTAAAGCTGCAGGAATATCCACTGCGTCCATTTGAAGTATTTCGGGTCGGTGGTATTGATCTCCCGATCCCAGTCGAAGCTGTAACCCAGGGCCTTGAGCTGGCTGCGGAAGGTCTCAATGTTGTTTTTAGTAACGATGGCTGGATGAATGTGATTCTTAATGGCGTAGTTTTCCGTGGGAAGGCCAAAGGCGTCGTAGCCCATGGGGAACAGTACATTTTCTCCCTGCATCCGGTGCTTTCTGGCGATCACGTCCATGGCGGTGTAGGGCCGCGCATGGCCCACGTGGAGGCCTACGCCGGAGGGATAGGGAAATTCAATGAGCGCATAGAATTTTTTCTTATCGCTGCCGTTGACCGCCTTATACAGGCCCTTATCTTCCCATATTTTATGCCATTTTTCCTCAATGGCGGTAAAATCGTACTTCATGTTATGCCTCTTCTTCGAGAAAATTCATTGGGATTTGCTTCGCATCATTCCAAAGGCGCTCCAGGTCATAGAACTCGCGGGTCTCATTGGTGAACACATGGAGCACCAGACAGCCGAAGTCCAGCAGCACCCACGTGCCGCCGCGATGACCCTCCCGGTGCAGCAGCGGCTCCTGCAGCTCGTCCGTCACGACAGCTTCCACGCTGTCGCAGAGGGTCTTGACATGGGTGTTGGAGGTGCCGGTGCAAATCAGGAAATAATCGGCGATGGTCGTTACGTCCGCAACCTCAAGGAGCTTGATGTCCAGGCCCTTGTGGTCATCCAGGACTTTTGCCGCACGGGCGGCGATTTCTTTCGGTGTATACATACTGTCTCTCCTTTTCAGGTCAAGGTGTCGTTTCGCTGTCAGTGGGCGCGGGCAGGTCCGATTCCGAAGGCGTATCCGGTTCCGTGGGCGCTTCGGTGGGTGCTTCCGTGGTATCCGTTGTATCGGTGTTATCCGAAGTATCGACGCTGCTGTCCGTTGTATTCCCAGCGCCGGTGTTGTTCTGGCCGTTTCCGAAACCAAAGCTGGAATAAGAGCCCTCACCGCTGTCGCCGGTAAGCTGTCGGAAATTCACATCAAAAACTGTCAGGTCCTCATCCAGCGGATTAAAGGCTTCATTAAGAATAATGATAGCCTCCTCAGCGTTGACCTCAAAGTAGCTCTTACCGTCGGTCTCAATGACTTCACCCGGCAAGGCTCGGCTGTAGATGGATTTGATGTCCGTATCCTGCAGCAAATGTCCAAGATATGCCAGGTCATCGGAGGACAGGTCCGTATCGGCAAAGCCAGCGATGGCTCTGGCGTTATACTCGATCATTTCCTCGTCCTGCAGAAGCTCCGAAAGCAGAGTCTGCAGGAAGCTGCGCTGGATCCGGGCAGGCTCCGCGCTGATTTCCGTATAGTCATTGCGGAAGGTCAGCAGCTTCATAGCCTTGGACGCGCTGAGCGTCTGGAGCCCGGCGGACAGATCGCAATAGGATGGTTGCTCCGGCACATCAAATTCGATCTTGCCGCACAGGTCCACGATGCCGGACATGGCAGCATCGTCCAAGACAAAATAGTAATCAGGCCAATAGCCGATCATATCCTTGACCATTTCCTTGACCGCCCGGATGCCCCGTTCGCCGCTCTCCGATTCCTTATAGACCTGATTCAGGCGCGGCTCATCAAAGTTGCCGGAAATATAGGTGTCGCGGGGAATACTCAGCATGGCAGCCTCCCTGGTAGCGATATCCACGCTGAAAAGCACCAGTGTATCGGTGCGGTTTGTGGCTGTGTCCAGACCGATAAGCAGGATATTCAGGCGGTTAGAGCCGTAGACGCTCTCCGGTGCTTCCAGCTCCGGCGGAATATTTTCCGACGCAGGCGGCTGAAGATTGACTTCATATTTCAGCTCCTTCGGTTCCTGTACCGGCAGCGGATCGGTCTCGGCGCTCCGATTCACCAAGGCAAAGCACATAACCACCGTGCAGGCAAAAATACAGACCGAACCGATGAACAGCAGCAGGGCTCTGGTCCATGGACTCAGCCTGGACTGCTTTTCCTCCGGCGTGTCGGCCGTGGCAGAGGCGGCTGCTTTGTTGTTTGCCAAAAATTTTCGTTGCTTCATGAGCGCTTCTTCCTTTCTTCATAAAAACGCATGGCAGACAGGGTGTTCTCGTCGATCTCGCTCCCACGGGAGCGAAGCTGTCCCGCAGTCATTTCCAAGCCGTGGTACATGGCGTCGTCCAAATCGGCATAGGTCCGGCGACGCAGGTCCTCCACGCCGTCAAAATCCCGGTTTGGCTCCATATAATCCGCCAGATAGATGATCTTTTCCAATACGGTCATGTCGGCCCTGCCGGTGGTATGCCAGCAGATGGCCTCGCAGACCGCAGAGTTTTCACCGAAAATCCGTCCGGCCACCGCCGCACCGGTCTTGGCGTGGAGCAGCTTCGGATTCTCTCTCTGGAACTGAGTCAGTATCATACCATAGTTTGCGCACAAATTCAACTGTTCTTGCGAATTCAGCGCTTTTGTAATATCATGCAGGATCCCGGCGCGACGGGCATCGGTCACATCCGCGCCGAATTTTTCCGCCAGCAGGGCCGCCGTATCGCTGCAGCCCTGCACATGGGCGACCCGTTTTGGGTTGTGCAGACACAGGCTGACCTCCTGCAAACGGTCAAAGGGCAGGTTTTTCAGATCGGCACCGCAGAAATAGAGGTGATTTTTCTGAATATAGGCAAGGACCGCAGGATCCAGATATTCCTCCGCAGCACCAAAGGCCAACAGGGCCCGCACCGACGTGGAGGAATGCGGCAGGTATTCGTTATCAACGAATACCGTCCGGGCATGAAACGCTTTTTCAAGTTCGGCAGCCTGCGCTTGCAGCTTTTCCGCCTTGTCCTCGCTGCGGTGGGCGACCGCCAGCGTGGCAAGGGACGCAATACGCTCCGGCTGATACCAGCGGTCAAAGGACAGGAACATATCCGTCCCCATGAGTAAAAACAGTTCGTCGCCGGGATAGCTGCGGTGCAGTTCTTCCAGAGTATCTGCCGTATAGCTGGTGCCCTGCCGCTGAAGCTCCAGGTCGGAGACCTCCGCAAAGGGAAGCTGTGACGCGGCCAAAACGGTCATTTCAAAGCGTTCCCGGGCAGAGGGAGAATTGGCAGAGAGAGCCTTATGGGGCGGCGCAGCAGCCGGAACCAGCAAAACCCGGTCCAGAGAAAGCGCTTTTTGAAATTCGCGCGCCGCCAAAAGGTGCCCCAAATGCGGCGGATTGAAGCTGCCGCCAAAAATGCCGATCCTCGCCATGTGTTGTTCCTTCTCTCTTTATTTTCCGCCGTTTCTGCGGTCGATGGCCGCCTGAATGGCAGTCTGACGGAAATACTCATTGCGCTTTTCGCGCTCTTCTCTCGCCTTTCGACGGCGCTCCTGCGCACCGCGTCGGACAGGATTGGAGGCCTTCTTCTGCACGGTACGGGCCTGACGCGCCGCCTCCTGGGCTTTCTTTTCTGATTTTTTATAGATCACAAATTTGGAGCCGACGCACTGTACTCCATCGGCCCGGAGGGCCTCACAAATAGCGTCGCAGGCCTCACGGGCAGTCAGCATGGCCGTTTCCAGCACCCGGCCCTTGACCAGCTCTCTTGCCTCCAATTGGGTAGCCGCCTCGGCAAGAACGCTGTCCGTCACGCCGCCCTTTCCCACCATCAGGGTGGTTTCCAGGGTGTTTGCCTCCGAGCGGAGCTCCGCTCTGCGCTTACTTGTCAGCATTGATATTCTCCTCTTTCACGATTTTCGCAAAGGCCTCCAGAGCCTTGGCACGGTGGGAGATCCGGTTTTTCTCCTCAGCCGGGAGCTGTGCAAAGGTACAGCCCTTTTCCGGCACGTAAAACACCGGGTCATAGCCGAAGCCGTTCTCACCCAGGGGCGCGGGCAGAATGATGCCGCGGCACTCCCCTCTGGCGACGATCTTGCGGCAGCCGGGGGTCAGCATGGTGATAACGCTGACAAATTTCGCGCCCCGCTGAGCCTCCGGCACATTTCGCATCCGTAGCAGCAGATATTCCAGCCGCTCCCGGTCATTTTTGCACTGCTCGCCGCCGAACCGGGCGGAAAAGACACCCGGCGCGCCGTCGAGCGCGTCCACCATCAGGCCGGAATCGTCGGCAATGGCGGGCATCCCGCAGGCATCCATGACCGCTTTCGCTTTGATATACGAATTCTCCTCAAAGGTCGTTCCCGTTTCCTCCGGCTCCAGGTCCAGACCCAGTTCCTTCTGGGAAAAGACCTCCATGCCGAGGGAGGACAATATGGCGCGAAGTTCTTCTAATTTATGAGTGTTGTTGCTGGCAAGGATCAGCTTCATTCCAGGCCTCCCAGGCAGCGGCGCTGCATCTGTGTCAGCACAGCGTTGCCCTTTCTGCAAAGGGCGACCAGCTTCCGCTGTTCTTCAATGGAGAAGGGTCTTCCCTCTCCTGTTGCCTGCAGCTCTACAATATCGCCCTCGGCTGTCATGATGCAGTTCAGGTCCACCAGAGCCCGGGAATCCTCCTCATAGCACAGGTCCAGCATGGCCTCATTGCGGACGATGCCGGCGGAGATGCCCGAAACATAGGTGCGGACAGGCATTTTTTCGATCTTGCCCTGTTCCACCAGCTTTCGGCAAGCCAGGGTCAGCGCGATGAAGCCGCCTGTAACGGAGGCAGTCCGGGTGCCGCCGTCTCCCTGGAGCACGTCGCAGTCGACGGTGATGGTATGGGTACCGAGGGCCTCCAGGTCAACGGCACAGCGCAGGCTCCTGCCGATGAGGCGCTGGATCTCCGCACTGCGGGGCGACAGCTTCAGCTTGGACACGTCCCGCTTGCTCCGCTCCCGGTTGGCTCTGGGCAGCATGGAATACTCCGCCGTCACCCAGCCGCCACTGGTCACATGGGGCGGCACCTTGTCCTCCACCGAGGCGTTGCAAAGCACCATGGTGTCTCCGATCTCAATCAGGCAGCTTCCCTCGGCAAATTTGGAAAAGCCAAGGGTCGCCTTCACCTTCCGCATTTCATCTGCGGCTCTGCCGTCAGCTCTCATGATAACCTCCTAAATCAGCGCGTCCACAAAGGATTTGGCGTCAAAGGGCATCAGGTCGTCCATCTGTTCCCCGACACCGATATATTTGACCGGGATCTGCAGGGCGTCTGCCACGGCGATGACGATACCGCCCTTGGCAGTGCCGTCCAGCTTGGTCAGGGCGATGGCCGTCACACCGGCGATCTCCTTGAACTGCTTGGCCTGCAGCAGGCCGTTCTGACCCGTGGTGCCGTCCAGGACCAGCAGGACCTCCTTGTCCGCCTCCGGCAGTTCCCTGTCGATGATACGGGAAATCTTTCCAAGCTCGTTCATCAGATTTGCCTTGTTGTGCAGGCGTCCGGCGGTGTCGCACAGGATCACGTCGCTGCCCCGGGCCTTGGCGGCGGAAATGGCGTCATAGACCACGGAAGCAGGGTCGGCGCCCTCATGCTGGCGCACGATCTCCGTGTTGGCACGGCCCGCCCAGATCTCTAACTGGTCCGCCGCAGCCGCACGGAAGGTATCGCCCGCGCAGAGCAGGACCTTTTTCCCCTGTTCGGTCAGGCTGTGGGCCAGCTTGCCGATGGTGGTGGTCTTGCCGACGCCGTTGACGCCGATGACCAGAATGACCGACGGCTTTGTGCCCAGCTTCAGGGCCGTGTCGCCCACCTGCAGCATATCGACCAAAATCTCCTTCAGCGCAGCATGGATCTCCTCGCCGCCGCGCAGCTTTTCTTCCTTTACCCGCTGGCGCAGCAGCTCCACAGCCTTGCAGGAAGTCTCCACGCCCATATCCGCCAGGATCATGCTCTCCTCGAGCTCCTCATAAAACTCCTCGTTGGCGCCGGTGAAGCTGTCAAATAGGCCGCCCAGAGTGGCTGCCATGGCGCTGCGGGTCTTTTTCAACCCATTCTTGATTTTTTCAAAAAAGCCCAATGCTATTCCTCCGTAATCAAATTCAAATTCTGCTCCATCTGGTTCAGGTCCAGAGCCAGGATCTTGGAGATACCCTGCTCCTGCATGGTCACGCCGTAGAGCATGTCCGCCGCCTCCATGGTGCCGCGGCGGTGGGTGATGACGATGAACTGGGTTTTGCCGCTGAAGCCGTTGAGATAGGTGGCAAAACGCTCCACGTTCCGGTCATCCAGGGCAGCGTCGATCTCGTCGAGCATACAGAAGGGCGTAGGCCGGACCTTCAGGATGGCAAAATAGAGGGCAATGGCCACAAAGGCCTTTTCACCGCCGGAGAGCAGCGTGATGGTCTTGACCTGCTTGCCGGGGGGCTGGACACGGATCTCAATGCCGCAGGTCAGCGGCTCGTTGGGGTCCTCCAGTTCCAGCGACGCCTTGCCGCCGCCGAACATCTCCGTAAAGGTCTGGCCAAAATAGGTGTTGATCTTCGCAAATTCGCCGGTGAAGATGTCCGTCATCTGGGCGGTAATATCGGAAATGATGCCTTCCAGCTCCGCCTTGGAGGTCAGCACGTCGTCTCTCTGGCTCGTCAGATATTCATAGCGCTCGTTGACCCGGGCAAATTCGTCGATGGCGCCCAGATTGGGCGTACCCAGGGCGGATATTTTTCGTTTGAGATCGGCCACCTGCTTTTGGGCGGCGGAGATGCTCTCAATGGGCGCGGCAGCCTCTGCAGCTGTGGAGCGGGTCAGTTCATAGCTTTCCCAGAGGCGGTCAATGATCTGCTTTTCTTCCAGCTCCGCAGCAGATTTTTTGGACTCCAGGCGGACGCTTTCGCGCTCCATGTCCAAGATCTGGCGGCTCTTGGTCTGGGCTTCCTTTTCCGCCAGAGTCTTCTTTTCCTCAATCTTTTTGCGCTCCTCCAGGGCGTTTTGCAGGTCCTCGCGCTGCTGCGCAAGGGTGGCGTTCTGCTGGGCCAGGGCCGTATTCTGCTCCTCGATCTGCGCCAGGATGGCATCGTTGTCGGCGCAGTAGCGATCCATCAGCGCCTGCTTCTGCACGCGGTCGCCGGCCATGGCCTGTTCCAAACCACGCAGACGGCTGATAGAATCAGCAGCCGTGGTTTTTTCCGCCTCCAGGGCGCTGTAGTCCATGCGGATAGCGGTCATGCGCTCACTCAGGCGGTTGCTCTGCTCGGCAGCCACACTCTGGCCGTTGGATACCACGGTCAGCTCCTTTTCCGTCTCGGAGATTTGGCGCTCCAAGGCGGCGATCTGTTCCGTCAGATCCATTTTCCGGCTGTTATCCAGGGACATCCGCTCGTCGATGGAGGAAATTTCACGTTCGGAAGAAGAAATGGCGTCGCCGATGGCCTCGGTCAGCACCGTATACTGCTTTTCCTCACCCTCTAAGCGCAGGGCCTCATCCTGAGCTGTGCGCAGGATGCCTTCCTCAGCGGTCAGTTCAAATTCCACCTGCTGAGCAAGGCGTTCGGCCTCGCTCAGGGCGGCTTTTAAGTCGTTATAGGAATCCTGTGCGGCAGTTTTCTGACGTCGCAGGCGTTCGATCTCATTGGCGCGGGACAAAATACCGGAGTTTCTGGACACAGAGCCGCCGGTCATTGAGCCGCCGGCGTTGATGACCTGTCCGTCCAGCGTTACGATGCGGAAGCGGTGAGAGAAGCGGTCAGCCATGGCGATGGCCGCGTCCATATCATTGGCAATGACCGTCCTGCCCAGTAAATTTTTGATGACACTGCGGTAGCGCTCGTCGCTTTTGACCAGGTCCGACGCAATGCCCACAAAGCCGCGGCAGCTTTCCACGCCCCGCTCGTTCAGGTCTTTTCCCTCAATAACGCTCAGGGGCAGGAAGGTCGCCCTGCCCGCGTCGTTGCGCTTCAAATATTGAATGGCAGACTTTGCCGCCTGTTCATCACTGACGATGATCTGCTGCATGGCGCTGCCGAGGGCGATCTCGATGGCGACGGTATAGTCGTCGGCGGTGCGGATGAGCTTGGAGACCGGCCCGTGGATGCCCCGCAGAACGCCCTTTTTGCTCTCCTGCATGACCATACGGACCGCTTTGGAGAAGCCCTCGAATTCCCGCTCCATCTCCTCAAAGAGTTTCAGGCGGGAGGTGACGGTGTCCAGGGAAACGGCAGCGTCGCTTACCTGCTTTTGCAGCGCGTCGCGGCGCTGGATACGGGTCTGGCTGCGCAGGCGGTAGCCCTCAATGGTGTTCTGAGCGGAGGTGATGTCCTCCCGGGCCTCGGAAAGGGCCTTTTTTGCCTCACTCAGCCGGGCAAGGGCTTCCTGCTGACGGCTCTGGGCCGCAGCACAGTCGGAGGCCACCTGCAATCGGCGCTCTCCGCTCTGCCGGAGGGAATCCTCCGCAGCGGACAGGTCTGCCGTCTTGGCGGAAAGCTCCGTGCGCAGGCGCTCCTGCTCATTGCGCAGGGTCAGGTACCGCTTGGTCATGCCCTCGGCAGAATCGGCAAGCTGTCTGCCCTCGTTCTCCGCCTGTTTGAGCTGCTCAGACAGCTCAGCTGCCTGGGCGGCGATCTCGGCAATACGCCGGTTCAAAGACTCGATCTGCTCCCCAATGCCGCCGCAGCGGCTGTCCTGCTCGGCAAGCTCTGTTTTGATGCGTTGAATATTTGCAAGGCAGTTTTCGCTGTTGGTCCGCAGAACGGCAATGGCGCTCTGGATGGTCTGGACGCCCGCCTCGTTCTGGGCGATACGCTCACGCATCTGGTCCGTCTGTACGTCCCGGTTATTTAAGTCAAAGGTCAGGGTCTCCCCCGTCAGATACAGCTCGTCCAGCGCAGCGTGCTCCTGCTGGAGGATAAAGGCGGCAGAGTGGTAATCCTCTTCGGCCTTTCGCGCGGTGGCGCTGAGTTTTTCCAGGTTGTGCAGCCACACAGCCACTTCTACGCCCCGCAGTTCCTCGCGGAAAGCCAAATATTTCTTTGCCTTTTCCGACTGTTCCCGCAGAGGCTCCACCTGCAGCTCCAGCTCCGAAATCTTGTCGCCGATGCGCAGAAGATTGTCCTGCGTCGTGGCCAGGCGGCGTTCCGTTTCCTCCTTGCGGTGGCGGTATTTGGAAATACCGGCGGCTTCCTCGAAGATCTCCCGGCGGTCGGTGCTTTTCAAGGATAGGATCTCGTCGATACGGCCCTGGCTGATGTTGGAATAGCCCTCGCGGCCCAGACCCGTGTCCATGAACAGCTCGTTGACATCGCGCAGGCGCACGGACTGCTTGTTGATGTAGAATTCGCTCTCACCGCTGCGGTAATAGCGGCGGGTGATCATCAGCTCGTCGGCATCATATTGCAGTGCCCGGTCGGAATTGTCCAGCACCAGTGTTGCCTCGGCAAAGCCCACCTGCGCGCGCTTCTCCGTTCCGCCGAAGATCACGTCCTCCATCTTCTGGCCGCGCAGAGAACGGGAGTTCTGCTCGCCCATGACCCAGCGGATCGCGTCGGAAATATTCGATTTGCCGCTGCCGTTTGGACCGACGATGGCGGTGATGTCGTGTCCGAAGGTGACGACCGTTTTATCAGGAAAGGATTTGAAGCCTTGCAGCTCCAGTTGTTTCAGATACATCGACTATTGCTCCTATTATATTTGCAATAAATAATTCTACCAGATATTGTGGCAAAAAGCAAGACAAAAACGCAGCTTCCGTCAGATTCGCAGGGCTTTTCCGGCAGAAAAATACAGAAAAGCCCCCGGCTCAGACCGGAGGCCTTGTTGTTCTATTTCCGTTCGCCGAAGAGCTTCTGGATCGCCTGGGCGGCAGCAGACTGTTCAGCGCGTTTTTTGCTGGTGCCGCTGCCCTCTCCCACACATTCTCCGTTGAGAAGGACACGGACGGAAAACTGCTTGTTATGGTCCGGTCCGCTCTCGCCAACAAGCTCATAGGTCAGAACCTGGTCGCGCTTGCGCTGGATCAGCTCCTGCAGCTCTGTTTTGTAGTCGTGGGTATGCACCACCTGGCACAGCTTGGGCAAAATCAGGCGGGTGACGATGCCCTTCGCCGCCTCAAAACCGCCATCCAGATAGGCCGCCGCGATGATGGATTCCATCACGTCGCAGAGGATGCCGGAGCGGTGACGTCCGCCGCCCTGATCCTCGCCGTTGCCCAGGAGCAGATACTGCCCCAGGGAAAGCTGCTCGGCCACCTCGGCAAGGTTCTTTTCGCAGACCAGCTCCGCGCGGATACGGGTCAGTTCTCCCTCCAGCTTGGTGGGAAAGGTGTGGTACAGATAGTCCGCCGTCACAAAGCCCAGAATGGAATCACCGAGAAATTCCAGGCGTTCATAGCTGCGCAGCGGGTCCTTGTAAGTCTCATTGGCATAGGAGGAATGGGATAAAGCCGTCCGCACCAGATCCTTGTTGCGGTAGGTGTAGCCAAGGGCGGCCTCCAGCTTACTCAGCATGGTTTTTCTCCTTTGGTGCCAGCATAGCAGGCACATTGGTCTTGATGTCCTCGCAGAAGCCGCTGTTTACCGCATTGATGGCCTGGCGCACAGCGCCGCAGATGGCCCGCGCATCGGACGAGCCATGGGCCTTGATGACGGGCTTGGTGATGCCGATGACGATGGAGCCGCCGGTCTCCCGGTAGTCCATAGTCTTTTTGATATGGTTGATGCCCTTTTTGCAGCACAGGGCGCCCAGCATGGATACAGCATTTCGTTTGAACATTTCCTTAATCAGGCCGGACATATACAGAGCAGTACCCTCAATGGATTTCAGCAGCACATTGCCGGAAAAACCGTCGGCTACCACTACATCAGCACCGCCGAAGGGCACGTCGCGGGCCTCGATATTGCCAGTGAAGTTGATAAGCCCACGGATGCCCGCATCCTTCAGCAGCTCATAGGCCTGCTTATGCAGCTCGTCGCCCTTGCCTTCCTCCGCGCCGTTATTCAGGAGGGCGACCCGGGGGTTCTCTTTTTTCTGCACTCTCTTTGCATAATACGAACCCATACATCCAAACTGCAGCAGAAATTCCGGCGTACATTCGGCGTTGGCTCCGGCGTCAACGAGGATGCAACCTCCGCCCGTCGGCAAAGCAGGCGCAAAAGCGGCACGTCGAATCCCACGGATCCGTTTGACCACCAGCGTTGCCGCCGACAGGAGCGCGCCGCTGTTTCCGGCGGAGATGAAGGCATCCCCCTCGCCGTCAGAGAGCATTTTGAGGCCGAGAACCATAGACGAACCCTTGTGCCGCCGCACGACCTCCGCCGGATCTGCGTGCATATCCACGATATCGTCGGCATTGGCAATCTCCACGCCGGCAGGCAGGGTATCCCAGCCATGCTTTTTCATGGAATCAAGAATTGCCTCTCCCTTACCCACGAGGGTGATCTCCACGTTATATTCCTTTGCTGCCTGCAACGCGCCCAGGACGATCTGTTCCGGCGCGTTGTCGCCGCCCATGGCATCAATGATTATTTTCATATCTTTTCTCCGCTCTCTTCCGTCATGGACTGCAGCTGCGCCAAAGCGCGGTTTGCAATCGCCAGGTTTTTATTGGCTTTCCCCTTGACGCGCTGCTCCAAGGGAGCAAGGATCCCGAAATTCACGTTCATCGGCTGGAAATTCACGATGGTTTCATCGCTGATATAACAGGCAAGAGCGCCGATGGCGGTCTTATTGGTAAAATCGGGAACCGGCTCTCCCTTGAGACGCGCCGCCATGGAGACCGATGCCAGATAGCCCGAGGCGCAGGACTCCACATAGCCCTCCACACCGGTCATCTGTCCGGCAAAGGCGACCATCGGGTCCCGGCGGTCGGCATAGGTCTGGTCCAAAAGCCTGGGTGAATTCAAAAACGTATTGCGGTGCATCACGCCGTAGCGCACGAACTCCGCATCATGCAGGGCGGGGATCATGGAAAACACCCGCTTCTGCTCCGGGAATTTCAGATGGGTCTGGAAGCCGACAATATTGTAGATGTTCCCCACCGCGTTGTCCCGGCGAAGCTGCACCACTGCGTAAGGCTCTTTTCCTGTTTTCGGGTCCCTGAGGCCCACGGGCTTCAGCGGGCCGTAGCGCAGGGTGTCCTCACCCCGGCGGGCCATAACCTCCACCGGCATACAGCCCTCAAAGACGTTTTTGTCCTCAAAGCCGTGAACCGGCGCTTCCTCGGCGGCGGAAAGCTCACGGACAAAGGCGGTGTATTCCTCCCGGCTCATGGCACAGTTGATATAATCCGCCGTGCCCCGGTCGTAGCGGGAGGCGTACCAGGCGTGGTCCATGTCGATGGAATCCAGCGTCACCAGAGGAGCAGCCGCGTCAAAAAAATGGAGGTAGTCCATCTGGCCGAAATAGTCGGCGATGGCCTGGCTCATGGCATCGGAGGTCAACGGTCCCGTAGCGATGATCACAGGCCCCTCCGGCACCCGGGTCACTTCCTCGGAGACCACGGTGATATTGGGATGGGAACGGATCTTCTCCGTCACCAGCGCGGAAAAGCCGTAGCGATCCACCGCCAGGCAGCCGCCCGCTTCCACACGGGTCGCGTCGGCGCAGGCCAAAATCAGGCTGTCCAGGCGCCGAAGCTCCTCTTTCAAAAGCCCGACGGCGTTTTCCAGCCGGTCACCCCGCAGAGAGTTGGAGCAGACCAGCTCCGCAAAATCCGCGCAATGGTGGGCCGGGGTCATTTTATTGGGTTTCATTTCACAGAGTCTGACCCGGAAGCCCCGCTGGGCCAACTGCCAGGCCGCCTCGCTGCCCGCAAGTCCCGCGCCGATGACTTTTACTTCTGTCATTTCTTCTTTGTTTCCTTCGTTGACTTTGTTTCTTTTGCGGTCTTTGTTTCCGGGGCAAGCTCCTCAGCGTTCTCCACGGTCTCCGTGGTGGCCTTGGGCATTCTCCGCTTGTAGCCGCGCTTGTCCTCCGGCAGGAAGTCCTTACATTCCTCGTTGATGCAGAAAGGCTTCATATGGCCCTTGCCGGATTTTTTGAACAGGGTCTGTCCGCAGCTGGGGCAATCGTTGGCCGTGGGGACATCCCAGGTCATGAAGCCGCACTCGGCCCCCCGCTCGCAGGCGTAATAGACGTAGCCCTTTTTGGACTTGCGCTTTAAGATCCCACTGCCGCACTTGGGGCAGCGTCCGGGCATTCTTTCCACGATGGGCTTGGTGTTTTTGCACTCCGGGAAGCCCGGGCAGGCCAAAAACCGTCCGAAGCGGCCGATCTTGACCACCATTTTCCGACCGCAAAGCTCGCAGACCTCGTCGCTTTCCTCGTCCGGGACCTTGATCCGCTTGCCCTCCAGGGCAGTCTCGGCGGCAAGCATCTCCTCATGGAAGCCTTTATAAAAATCACGCAGAACCTGTTTCCAGGGGATCTTTCCCGCCTCCACCTCATCGAGCTGATGCTCCATGTTGGCGGTGAATTCCACGTCAATGATATCGTTGAAGCGCTCAAGCATCAAGTCCGTTACGACAATACCAAGGGGTGTGGGAGACAGGCGCTTGTCCTTTTTTATGACGTATTCGCGGTCCTGGATCGTGGAGACGATGGCTGCGTAGGTGGACGGTCTGCCCACGCCACGTTCCTCCATGGCCTTGACCAGAGTCGCCTCCGTATAGCGGGCAGGCGGCGCGGTAAAGTGCTGCTCTTTCTTCGTATTTTCGGCTTTTAAGCGCTCAGAGCCGTCCAGATCGGGCAGCTTGCTGCTTTTTTCCTCGGTCTCGTCGTCGCGGCCTTCCTCATAGACCGCAGTAAAGCCGGCAAAGCGCTGGATCTGATCGGAGGCGCGGAACACGTGCCCGGCGCAAGCGGCATCCACCTGCACCACGTCATAGCGGGCATCAGCCATCTGGCAGGCCACAAAACGGCTCCAGATCAGCTTATACAGGCGGTACTGTTCCTTGGTCAGGTCGTTCTTGATGGACTCCGGGTCCAGGTGTACATTACTGGGACGGATGGCCTCATGGGCGTCCTGGGCTCCCTCCTTCTTGCGGAAGCGGCGCGGCGAACCGGGATAATAGGCTGCTCCGTAGC
>CAMGRA010000012.1 GCA_946061345.1 uncultured Clostridia bacterium
CGTCGGGCAGGCAGTACAGCTCCACATGGCGGGTCGTATGCCGGCCCCGTCCCAGTTTGTCAGAGACTTCCCCGGTCTCAATGGAGAAATCCGGGTCCATGGCGTTGAGGATACTGCTCTTCCCCACACCGGAGTTACCCGTAAAGGCCACAGTCTTTCCTTTCACAGCCTCCAGCAGCTCCTCCACACCCTCACCGGTCAGCGCGCTGGTGGCAAAGGTGCGGAACCCTGCCCGGCGGTAGATGCCGAGCAGCCGTTCCCCGCTGCACAGGTCAGTCTTGTTCACGCAAAGCAGTACCGGGACGTTCTGTTCGCCCGCGATGGCCGCGACCCGGTCGATGAGGAAGGGGTCTGTCACCGGGTTGGCCTCGGAGGCCAGGATCACCAGCGCGTCCAGATTACTGACGACAGGGCGCACAAAGCTGTTGCGGCGGGGGAGGATGGATTCCACCATGCCCTTACCCTGCTGCACCGAATAGGTCACCTCGTCGCCCACCAGGGGCGTCACGTGCTCCTTACGGAAGATGCCCCGGGCGCGGCATTCCGTCACCTTGCCGTCTGTGCCGCGCACGTAGTAAAAGCCGCTGAGCGCCTTGATGATGCGCCCTCTTGCCGGTCCTTCCATGGGCGGCTACGGCTTAGTCTCTGAGGACGTGGTGCCTTCCGTGGGTGCCTCTGTCGGCTCCGCCGTGGATTCCGTAGGCGGCACCGTCAGGGCCGGATCCGGTCCCTTGGAAATATCGATGGTCACATAAGTGCCTTTCTCAACCTTTGTGCCGGGGACCTCGCTCTGACTGACGACAAAGCCCACTGGGACCTCCGCGTCATAGACCTCATTGATCAGCGGCACCAGACCTACATCCTTCAAGGTCTTCTGCGCGTCCTCCAGGCTGGTGATAAGGACATTGGGCACCGGTACCTTTCCGTCGCCCTCGCTGACATAGATAAAGATCTTGTCACCCGGCTCCAGTTGATCGCCTGCCTGGGGATCGGTGCGGTAAACGCGGTCCTTTTCGTACTTATCGTTCACATCATAGAGGTATTCGATCGAAACGCTGACCTTCAGGGCCTTCAGTCTGGCCTTTGCGTTGTCCACCGTGTCGCCGATGAGGTTGGGCATCTTGTTTTCACCCAGGCTGACATACAATACGACTTCCTGGTTCTTTTCCAGGGGTTCCTCCGCCTTTGGCTCCGTCCGGACGATATTGCCCTGGCGGACATCCTCGCTGCTTTCATCCTTCAGGGTGATTTTCAGACCCAGCTTCAAAGCCTCAAGCTGCTTCATGGCGTCAGCCTCGGATACGTTCACCAGGTCGGGCATCAGGATCTCCTCCTTGCCCTTGCTGACAGTAAGCTTCACCGTCCGGCCGGGTTTGACCTCTTCACCGGCTTTCGGATCCTGGGCCATGACGTAGCCCTCGTCGTACTCGTCGCTGTATTCCTCCGTCACGCGGCGCACGTCCACATCCAGGTCGGGATAGTCCTCCGGGTCGATGTCCTCCAGCTTCATGCCTACGAAATTGTCCACGCGGACGATCTCATCGGCAGTGCTTTCCGTGGATGCGTCTACCGGCTCGTCGCCGCCGCCGGACAGGGCCGTTACCAGGACGATGGCCAGGACCACCAGGACGATGGCTGCGGAAATGGAGGCGATGATAATGAGCTTCTTCCGGCGCTCGGCAGCCTGCTCCGCTTCACGGCGGGCACGTTCGGCACGGCGCTCCTCCGGAGTCTTGGCACCGCCGTTTTTCGCAGCACGGGCGGCAGCATAGCGCTCCGCCTCCGTGCGGGTCATGGGCTGGCGCTGCTGGGTCTGCTGGGGCTTCTGCGCCGTCGCAGCAGCCGCTGCCGCCGCATCCACCGCAGGCAGGAAGGTCAAAGACGGATTCTTGCGGAATTCCTCCATGTCGCTCAGCATCTCCGCCGCAGTGGCGTAGCGCTTTTCAAGATTGGAATTCATGGCCCGCATGGTGATATATTCCAGGCCGAGGGGGATCCCCGGCATCACCTCGCTGGGACGCCGTGCACCGCCGTTGATATGCTGGATGGCCACGGAGACCGGCGTCTCGCCGTCATAGGGCGTGCGGCCCGTGAGCATCTCATACATGACCACGCCCAGAGAATAAATGTCGGAGCGGTTATCCACCCGCGCACCCTTGGCCTGCTCCGGGGAGATGTAGTGGACGCTGCCCAGGGCCTCCCGCGTCAGGGTATTCTGAGCGGAGCCGACCCGTGCGATGCCGAAATCGGCGACCTTGATAGAGCCGTCCTTCAAAATCATGATGTTATGGGGCTTGATGTCCCGGTGGACGATGCCCCGGCTGTGGGCATGATCCAGAGCCTTGGCGATCTGCATGGAGAAGTGCAGCGTCTCACGCCAGTTGAGAGGGCCTTTCTTCTCCAGGTACTGCTTGAGAGAGATCCCCTCGATCAGCTCCATGACGATATAGTTGGCCTCGCCGGAGCGGGAAACGTCATAGACGCTGACGATATTCGGGTGCGACAGCATGGCGACCGCCTGGGATTCCGCGTGGAACCGGCGGCAGAACTCCTGGTTCCCCGAAAATTCATCCTTCAATATTTTTACTGCGACCATGCGGTTGAGCCGGTGGTCCAAAGCCTTATAGACCACGGCCATCCCGCCGGTGCCGATCACTTCCAGTATCTCATATCGACTGTCCAGCAGTCTTCCTATGTAATTTTCCATGGCAACTCCCTATTCCGCAACTGCGGCCCGCTCCGGACGGCGAGCGGGTGCCGAACTCAATTTCATTTCCCTCATAATGCGATCAAAACCGCCGTGATGTTATCCGGCGCGCCCCGATCCTTTGCGATCTCCAGCAGGCGCTGGCAGCAGTCCTCTTTCCTTGCGCCGTGGGCGATCTCAAAGAGGATCTCCTGATCGTCCATCTGGTTGGACAGACCGTCGGAGCACAGAAGCAGGCTGTCTCCCCGGTGCAGCTCTACGCGGAACACATCGGCAAAGACCTGGGGCGACGTGCCGACGGCTCTTGTGATGATGTTCTTGCTGGGATGGCTCTTTGCCTCCTCCGGCGTCAGCTCGCCCCGCTGGACCATCAGCTCCACCACCGAATGGTCGGTGGTGACACAGGTGACGCCGTCGAGATCAACATGGTAGGCGCGGCTGTCGCCCACGTTAAGCACCTGGCAGCCCCTGCCCGAGATCAGGCAGGCAACCAAGGTCGTGCCCATGCCGTCGAACTCGGCGCTGAGCTGGGAATGTTCAAACACGGAGATGTTCGCCAGCGTCACCGCGCTGCGAAGCATCCGCTCCGTCTCCTCCGCCGTCATTTCGAGAGAAAAGGAGCGCTTGACCTCTTCCGTGAACACCTCGCTGGCCAGGCGGCTGGCGACCTTGCCGGACTTGGCTCCTCCCATGCCGTCGCAGACGACGGCAAGCAGGGCGTTGTCCCCGAGACGTTCCACACGGAACGCGTCCTGATTTTCTTCTCTGACGTTGCCCGGGTCAGTCAAACCCCAAGCCTCCATGGGCGTCACTCCTTTTCGGTTTCTGTTTCGTATTTTCTCCGCAGCTGTCCGCAGGAGGCGTTGATGTCTCCGCCCAGGGTCCTGCGCACGGTGGCGGGGATGCCGTGGGCCTCCAGCCGCTGCTGAAACGCCCGGACGACATCGGGATAACTTGGTTTGAGGGGGCTTTCGGCCACCTCGTTGAGCGGGATCAGATTCACATGGGCCGCAATGCCCCGGAGCTTCTTGATCAGAGTATCCGCCATCTCCGGCGTGTCGTTGAGGCCGCGAATCATGGCGTATTCAAAGGAGATCCGGCGGCCGGTCCGCTCGAAATAGCGCTTGCAGGCAGCCAGGAGGGTCTCAACATTATATCGCCGGTTGATGGGCATAATGCCGGAACGTATCTCGTCGGTGGGCGCGTGGAGGGACACCGACAGGGTAAGCTGCAGATCCTGCTGGGCAAGAGAATCGATCTTGTCCACAAGGCCGCAGGTGGAAAGGCTGATGTGGCGCATACCGATGTTCATGCCCTCCGGCGAATTGACGAGTTGCAAAAAACGCAGCACCGTATCATAGTTGTCCAGCGGCTCGCCGATGCCCATGAGAACGATATTGGATACCGGCAGGCCGGAATCAAGCTGGGTGAACAGCACCTGATCCAGCATTTCCGAGGGACGCAGACGCCGCACCAGCCCACCCCGGGTGGAGGCGCAGAACGCACAGCCCATAGGGCAGCCCACTTCGCAGGAGATGCAGACCGTATTGCCGTGGTGATAGCGCATCAGGACGCTCTCGACGCAGTTGCCGTCAGACAGCCGCCAAAGGTATTTGATGGTGCCGTCCCTGGCAGACTGCAGCCGCCGGGCAACGGTGGGGCAGGTCAGCTCATATTGGGCCGCCAGCTTTTCCCGCAGGGCCTTGGAGAGATTGGTCATCTCGTCAAAGCTCCCTGCGCCGCGGTGCAGCCAGGTATAGACCTGTCCTGCGCGGAATCTCGGCTCACCCAGAGCGGCCAGATCCTCCGTCAACTCCGCCAGGGTCATGGATTTGATGTCCTTCAAGGCTTCCTCCTGAATTTACAAATGAAAAATCCGTCGGTGCCGTGGTCGCAGGGAAGCAGGGTGGTCATTGGACCGGCGGGGATCCCGGAGCCCGTCGGAAACTCGACTGTCTCAAGGGCGAATTCCGGATGATTTTGCAGAAAATCCTCGGCGACGGCCTCGTTTTCCCGCCGCAGGATGGTGCAGGTGCTGTAGAGCAGGACACCGCCGGGCTTCACATATTGGGCCTGAGTTTCCAAAATTGCCCTCTGCAAAGCGGGCAGACGCTCCGTCTGGGCCAGATCCTTGTCCCGTATCTCCGGCTTTTTGCGGATGACGCCAAGGCCGGAGCAGGGCACGTCGGCCAAAACGGCGTCCATGGCGTTTTTCCAGGCCTCCACAGGCTTGGAAGCGTCCTGCAGGCGGGCGGTGAGAATGGAAATATGCAGACGCTCCGCTCCCTTTTCCAGCAGGGCGATCTTGTGGGGATGGATGTCGCAGGAGATCAGCTCTCCCCGGTTTTTCATCTCCATCGCCGCAGCGAAGCTCTTCCCTCCCGGTGCGGCGCAGCAGTCGAGCACCTTCATACCCGGCTGCAGTCCGGCGGCCTGCACCGCCAGACGCGCTGCCACATCCTGGACGTAAAAGAGGCCCTCGCGGTAGGAAGAAAGCTGTTCCAGATTCCCAGTAGCGCTGACCGTGATGCAGTCAGGCAGCCAGGGATGCGCCTGGGCCGCCACGCTCTCGGCAAGCAGCCGGGTGAGCAGTTCATCACGATTGGTCAGCAGGGTGTTGACCTGCAGCACCGTCGCAGGCGCCTCGTTATGGCTCTCCAGAAGCCGCCGGGTCATTTCCTCACCGAATTCCTCCGTCAAAAGGTCCACCAGCGCCGGGGGGTGGCTGTATCGGGTGGCAAGGTCCTCCGGCCGGGGCAGACCGGTGCGGAGCATATTCCGCAGAACGCCGTTGACCAGCCGTCCGGCTGCCGGATTTGCAAAGCGTTTGGCCTGATCCACCGCCTCGTTGACGGCGGCGGAGGACGGGACCTTATCCAAGAAGTTCAGTTGATAGACCGCCAGGCGCAGAATTTCCCGCACCACGGGCTGTAGTTTTCCCTTGGCAAAGGCATCGATCCAGAAATCCAGCAGGGCGCGGTTTTGCAGCACGCCGTAGCAAAGGCGGCTCGCCAGCGCCGCATCACGGCGGTCCAAGCCAATGAGCAGCTCCTTCAGAGCGCCGTCGGACCAGGCGCCGTTCCTGCGGCAGGCAACCAGAGCCTTGAGTGCCGCGTCTCTCGCGTTCAAATTCATAGTTACAGTTCGATGGGATGGCCGCGGAAATAATCCGGCGCAGCCATACGCTTGCCGCCGTCGGCCTGCAAGACCGTAATGACCAGCACCTGACCGCCGCCCACAGCGATCTCCAGGCCCTCTTTTGTCAGGGCCAGCAGGGTCCCGGGGGCCTTATCGGTGGTTTTTCCCGTGGGCCGGACGGCATAAATTTTAAAACGGGTGCCTCTCAACTCCGTTGTTGCGACGGGCCAGGGGTCCAAACCCCGGACGTGGTCGATGATCTGGCGGGACGTCTTGCTCCAGTCGATGGGGCACAACTCCTTGGTCAGCATGGGCGCAAAAGTGGCCTGTGCGTGATCCTGAGGCGTGCGGGTCACGGTGCCGGCCTCCATGGCCCGGAGGGTGTCGCACAGCAGACCCGCGCCGATGTCCGCCAAACGGTCTAAGAGGCTTTGGGCGTTTTCGTAGGGTTCGATAGGCGTTTTACGAATTTCAATGATGTCCCCCGCGTCCATCTCCGCAGCCATATACATGGCGGTGACGCCGGTCTCATCCAGACCGTTGAGGATGGCCCACTGGACCGGCCCGGAGCCCCGAAGCTGCGGCAGAACGCTGGCATGGATATTGACGCAGCCCAGGCGCGGAATGTCCAGCACCCGCTGGGGCAAAATCTTTCCGTAGGCAACCACGGCGATCACGTCAGGCTGCAGAGCGCGAAGCTCCCCGATCACCGCGTCATCCTTGAAGGTCGCAGGCTGGAATACTGGCAGCCCCGCCTCCAGGGCCACCTTTTTTACCTCGGACATTTCCAGCTTCATGCCGCGGTTTTTCGGTTTGTCGGGCTTGGTATATACGCCGACCAGATCAAATCTTTCACCGATCAGGCGGCGCAGACAGGTCGCCGCAATATCCGGCGTTCCCATAAATACAACTCTCATGCTTCCTCCTGTACCGATGTCATGGCCTCGATCTCCTCGTCGGTGAGCTTGCGGTAGGCGATCTCGGTGTAGATATGGCCGTCCAGATGGTCGTTTTCATGGCACAGGCAACGGGCGATCAGCTCCTCGCCCTCGATCTCAAACCACTCACCGTAGCGGTTCTGGGCTCTGGCCTTGACCACGTTGGGGCGCTTGACCATCCACCATTCGCCGGGTACACTCAGGCAGCCCTCCATTCCGTCCTGCTCGCCGGAGGTCTCGATGATCTCCGGGTTGATAAGCTCGACGATCTCCTCGCCGGTGTCCATGACAAAAATGCGCCGGAGAATGCCGATCTGGGGCGCGGCCAGACCGACGCCGTTGGCAGCGGTCAGGGTCTCTCCCATATCGTCCAGGAGGGTATGGAGCTTTTCGTCAAATTTCGTTACGGGACGGCAGCGCTTATGCAGTGCACTGTCCTCGGATGTCAGGATTTTTCTCAGTGCCATGGGGTCTCTCCTATTCGTTGCTGTTAACGTCGGCGAAAAGGCCGACGCCGCTGTTTTGTTTGTCCTTTGCAAATTCCCGCAGCAGGTGAGCCAGCAGTTCCCGGAGATGCCGGGTATTGCGGCAGCTCAGAGTCAGGCGGCAGCGGTAGCTGTAGTTGAGCTTTGCCACCTGGGCAGGCGCGGGACCCAGCAGCTCCACTTCCTCGTCCCGGTAAAATCCGCTGTGAAGCTGGGCCGTCAGCGCGTCGCGGAAGCGTCCGGCGGTCTGCCAGACGCGCTCCTCCTCCCTGCCGTGGAAGGTCACAGTGAGGAAATCGCGGAAGGGCGGGCAGCGGCGCAGTCGCCGCAAAGGAAGTTCTGTTTCATAAAATGTATCGTAGTCCTGCAAAGCCGCCAGGGCAATGACCTGATTTTTCGGCGTCATGGTCTGGATCAGGGCGCGTCCGCTCTGCTTACCCCGTCCGGCTCTGCCGATGACCTGGGTGATCATGCTGAAGGTGGTCTCGGCAGCCCGGTAGGAGCCGACATAGAGGGACATATCCGCGTCCAGAACGCCGACCAAAGTGACATTTTCAAAATTCAGGCCCTTTGCCACCATCTGCGTCCCCAAAAGGATGGGGATTTTTTCGTCGCGGAAGCGGGCCAGGAGCTTTTCGTGGGTATTGACGGCGGACACCGTGTCCGCGTCCATCCGCAGGACTTGTGCCTCCGGCAGGAGGTTTTCAAGCTGCTCCTGGACCTTTTGGGTGCCGAAGCCGATCTGCTTGAAGGTGCCTCCGCACTGAGGGCAGCGGGCGGGAAGCGGCTCGGAATGGCCGCAGTAGTGGCACATGAGCCGTCCGTTGGCGTGGTGGTAGGTCAGGTTGACCGCGCAACCGGGACACATGGGCACATAGCCGCAATTCACGCAGGCCACCATACGGCTGGTGCCGCGCCGGTTGAGAAAGAGGATGGACTGCCGTCCCGCCGCGAGATTCTCCCGCAGCGCCAGCAGCAGCGGCTCACTGATGGCAGTAGCGTTGCCCTCCTTCAGTTCCTGCTTCATGTCGACGATCTCCACCGGCGGCAGGGCTTTGCGGTTATAGCGGCGGCGCAGCTCGTAGAGGGCATAGACGCCGGTCTTTGCGCGGTACATGGTCTCCACGCAGGGCGTGGCGGACCCCAAAAGCACCAGCGCCTTATTCTGAGCGCCGCGATAGATAGCTACCTCCCGGGCGTGATAGCGGGGGGCATTTTCGGATTTATAGGTGTGCTCCTGTTCCTCGTCCACAATAAGCAGACCGAGATCCTGCGCCGGAGCAAAGACCGCCGAACGGGTGCCGAGAATGACCGCCGCCTCCCCGGAACGGATGCGCTTCCAGGTGTCGTAGCGTTCGGTGATGCGCAGGCTGCTGTGGAGCACCGCCACCTTTTCGCCGAAATGGGCGGCAAAAAGGGACAGAAGCTGCGGCGTCAGAGCGATCTCCGGCACCAGCAGCAGGGCCGATCTGCCCTGTTCCAGGCAGTCGGAAATCAGCCGGATATAGACCGACGTTTTGCCGCTGCCGGTAACGCCGTAGAGCAGTGCGACCCCCGGCGCTTCCCTGCGGCTTTGCTCCCGCAGGCCCTCATAGACCCGCTGCTGCTCGTCGTTGAGTACCAGAGGGCCGTCCAGCCGGGCAGGTTCCACGCTCTTGATCCGCAGGCGCTCCTGCTCCGTAAAGGCCAGATAGCCCAGGGCTTCCAGACGGTTGAGGGTGGCGTTGGTGGCGCCTGTGTAATAGCACAGCTCCTTGGCTGAGCACTCTCCCATCGTCGCCAGCAGCTCCAGCACCGCCGTCTGCAGCGGGGCGGAGCGTTTCTTCGTCGCGGCGTATTGGAGCGCCTCCTCCGCCGACGAGGCGAGAAGTACAATGCGCTCCGTTTTATCCTGCACGCGGCGCTTTCGATCCGTTTCACAGGTGATCAGCCGCTTTTTCAGCAGATAATGCAGGGCCTTTTGCAGGGCCTCCCCGTCGAACTGCCTGCGCAGCAGCTCATAGTCCGCCGCGCCGCCCAAATCGCAGAGGGTCTGCATCACCGCTTGGGCCACCGGCTGCCGCTGCACGGCTTCCCGCCAGTTTTCCTCAGCTGCGGTGTAGCGCTCATGCTCCTGAAACCAGACACCCGCCGGCAAAATCGCCTTCACCGCGTCATAAAAGGTGCAGAAATACCGCTCCCGCAGGAAAGCCGCCATGTGCAGCGCCCGCTCGTCCAGCAGCGGTTCAGCATCCAGGACCCGGTCGATGGGCTTGAGCTTGCTCTCATCGCCGTCGCTCAGTGCCAGGACCACGCCCTCGGCGCGCTTATTGGCCCGGCCGAAAGGGACGCTGACCCGTGCCCCCACCATCGGGGTCATCCCCTCGGGAACGCGGTAGCTGTAGGGCTTGTCAATGGCGTAGATCGCAGCGGAAACGGCAATTTTCGCTATCATTTCAAGCCCTCCTGCGTGTTTTCAGTGAAAATTTATTCGTTGATGGCAGCGGCCAACTTTCCCTCTGCGACCTCGCGGATGGCCAGAGTCACGGGCTTGTCGCTCAGGGGCTCGTGGAAGGTCTCGGCCTCGATGGAGATCTGGCGGGCGCGGCGGGCTACCACGTTGACCATGAGATAACGGCTGTCAATGTTCTTGAGCAGCTCGGACATTGCGGGATACAGCATATTAGTTTTCCTCCTTGTATTGCAGCTTTCTGTATTGGGAACGGCAGGCCTCGGCGGTCAGGATGGCTTCCACCTCCGCCACGGCTTGCTGAAGATCGTTGTTGACGACTGTGTACTGATACTTCTGAGCGATCTCGCACTCATGGGGCGCGACACGCAGTCGCTCCTGCATGATCTGCTCAGCCGTATCCCCCCTGCCCTTCAGGCGGCGGCGAAGCTCCGTCAGCGACGGCGGGGCAATGAAGATAGAGATGGCGTCGGGACGGCGCTCCATGATCTGCAGAGCGCCCTGGACATCGATCTCCAGCACCACGCTGATGCCCTTGATCAATGCGTCGTCAACGGCCTTTTCCGGGGTGCCGTAGTAGTTGTCGGCATAGACGGCGTGTTCCAAAAGCTCATTGTTTTTCAGCATTTCTTCAAACCGGCTCTTGTCCACGAAGTGGTAATGCACTCCGTCGATCTCACCGGGCCGGATGGGGCGGGTCGTGGCGGAAACGGAGAACTGCAGCAGCGGGTTGTGGGCCATGACCTGCCGCAGCACCGTACCCTTTCCGACACCCGAGGGTCCGGAGATAATAATGATCCTCCCCTGGCTCATGCGGTTTCCTCCTCGTCGCGGTAAGTTTCGCCGTCTTTGTCGTTCAGGCGCTTTGCGATGGTCTCCGGCGGCAGGGCGGACAGGATCACATGATCCGTGTCCATCACCAGCACGGCGCGGGTCTTGCGGCCGAAGCTGGCGTCGATGAGCATAGCGCGCTCCTTGGCCTCCTGGACCAGGCGCTTGACGGGAGCCGAGTCGGGGCTTACCACCGTCAGCAGCCGCTGGGCCGAGACCAGATTTCCAAATCCGATGTTGATCAGCTTCATGATATCACTCGATGTTCTGTATTTGTTCGCGGATCTTTTCCAGCTCCGCCTTGATCTCGACCACGTTTCTGGTCTGCTCCAGGTCGTTTCCCTTGGAGCCGATGGTGTTGGCCTCCCGGTTCATCTCCTGCAGCAGGAAGTCCAGCTTTCTGCCGATAGCCCCGCCGCTTTGCAGCAGGCTTTCGAGCTGGTTCAGGTGGCTGCGCAAACGCACAGTTTCCTCATCCACGGCCACCTTGTCGGCAAAGATAGCTGCCTCCGTCAGGATTCGGCCCTCGTCGATGGTAGTGCTCTCCAGCACCTCCCGGAGCTTGCTTTCCAGACGTGCCCGATATTCGGCCACGGTGACGGGGCTGCGTGCCTCCACCTTTTCCACATAGGAGAGGATGATCGCCGCATGAGAACGCAGATCGGCTGCCAGAGCCGCGCCCTCCGTCTCCCGCATGGCGTTGTAGGCGCTGACGGCCTGCTGGGCAACGGTGACAATATCCGCCGTATTTTGCGTCTCGTCCTCCTCCGGCTTTTCCATCAGGAACACCTCGGGAAAACGGGTAAGGCTCGTGGTGCTGATATCCTCGCGCACGCCGTAGTCGGCGGCAATGGTGCGCAAAGCCTCCAAATAGCCCTCCAGCACCGGGCGGTTGAGTGATATCTTCACGTTTTCCCCCGCCGTCGTGTTGACGGAGATGAAAACGTCGACCTTTCCACGGGATACCTGCTCCTTGATCTTCTGCTTTACGGCGTCCTCGGCATAGGAAAAGGCCCGGGGCAGCCTGATGCTGCAATCGAGAAAGCGGTTGTTGACCGAGCGGACCTCCACGGTGATCTCGCGTCCGTTCAGGGTCATTACGGCTCTGCCGTAACCGGTCATACTGCGGATCATATGCAAAAATCCCCTTTCATCGGCAGCAGTCGCACAGGCAGTTCAGGCACATGAGCGAGCTGCAGCAGCTGCACAGATCGTCGGTCGCGCTGTCGCCGTACTGGGTCTGCCGGTAGGTATAGGCACCGTTGCCGACGGAATTTGCGGCATTTCGGTATTCATAGTTGGTCGGGTCCATGTTCACGGCAATGCGGAAATTCTGGGCTGCTTCGTCCATCCAGCCGCGCCGCTGGGCGATGACACCCCGCAGATAATACCACTGGGCGCTGTGATTGGCAATGCCGTTGAGCTTTGCCTCTGCGCCGTCCAGATCGCCCATCTGGATCATTCGGCGCACCTCGGCAAATACACCACTGTCTCCGGCTGTGTCATAGGTGCCGTTGTAGGACGGACTGGCGCTCTGACCGCCGCTGCCCTTGGTCAGGGTGGCGTAGGCCTCGTTGATCTCTTTCATTTTTTCCTGGGCCAGGTCGGCCAGGGGGTTGTTGGCATAGTTGTCCGGATGGTATTTTCGCGCCAGCTCCCGGTAGGCTTTCTTGATCTCCTCCTCAGAAGCGCCGTGGGGAACGCCGAGTACCTCGTAGGGGTCTTTCATTGGTGTTTTCCTCTCTTCGGCTTACGGAATGTCCCCGCCGCAACGCTGTGAAGCACCGTGGGAAGCCCGTAATAGATAATATTTCTCAAAATACCGCTGTCCGCTGTAACGGGCAGCAGCTCCAACGCGGAGGCCGCCAGGCTGATGGAGGCTTCCGCAGTTTCCAAGAATTCCTTTTTGTCCTCACCGCTCAAACTGCCGTTTTCCAGGCTGTAGCGGTAGCGCAGCGGGTTGTACGACCCAGCGGCGTTGTCCCTGGGCAGGTCCTCCAGAGCGTCCGTCAGATAGAGGAAGCGGCCCACGTGGTACAACAGCAGCTCCGCAGTGCGCCGTGTCGGTCCTTCGGGAAAATAGAGAGCACAGGCTCTGAGCAGGCTGGCAAAGGCATCCGCAGCGCGGTCAATGCTGGAGCAGTTTTCGTCCTCCAGGTCATTGAGCTTTTTTAACTGTTCTCCGAAAACCCGGTCCGCCTCCGGCTGTCTTCCGCAGGCGCGGCGGTAAGGCTTTCGGTAGAGCAGCAGACAGGTCTTTGCAGCCAGGCTGCGGAAGGCTCCGCCGTCACGGGCAGCGTCACGGAGCTTCCAATAGGACAGCAGAACGCTCAGGTCCGCCGCGAAGGTCATGGAATCGTCGTCAGGCAGGCAGTCCTTTTTGCAAAAAGGCCGCGCAGGACAGGAGCAGCGTTCCGGCTGCCCCGGTTCCCCCTCCGACAGGAGAAAATAGAGAAAGGTCATGTCATAATTGACCAGGAAACGCGCCCGGAAACCGTAGTGGCACTTCAGGCTCCTGCAAAGGCCGCAGTAAGCGGCGCGGTAGCGGGCATTTTCCTCCTCAGTGAGCTTGTCCTTTCTTGGCAGTACATATCCAAACATATCATTCCACCCATCCGACGACGGTATATCTCGGCGGATGCTTTTTCAGATGGCGGTCATAGGCAAAAGCAGGGAGCAGCCCCAGAAGGAAACCTCCCGCACCCACCAGAGCCGCCCACACGCCAAGCTCCTGCGCCAGCAGATAGCCCGCCAAAAACAGGGCCAGCGGCAGAAGATAGACCGCAGCGGCAGCCCGCAGCACCGGAGCACTCTCCGATTCCAGCCATACAATGTCGCCCTTTTGCGCGCCCAGGGGGTTGTCAGCCGTCAGGCGCAGGGTCTGCTTCACGGCGCCGCAGCCGGTGCATTTATGGCAGTCGCCGCTGCAGGCGCTTTCCCGCCGCACAACAAGCTCCGCTCTGCCCTCCGGCAGGAGCTCCGTCACTGTCGCTTTTCTGCGCATCAGGACGCCGGGACCTCGATGACCTGCAGCGTATAGGGTCCGCCGACGATGCCCGCCGACGAATCTGCCGGCAGCGTGATATTCAGGGTCACGGACTTGGTCGTCGGGTCATAGTTGTTTGTCATATCCGCTGTGATCTTGATGTCGCTCTCCTTGATGCGGCTCAGCTCCGTCGGCGTGCCGCGGACGGAGATGATCACGCTCTGCTCACCGAAGTTCAGGGTCTCCACATCGTTGAGCCGCTGGATCGAAGTGCATGGGATGGTGATTCGTTTCGTCATCAGGCCGGTCAGGCTCAGAGTGATGGTAACGGAGGTTTCCGAGGCGCGGTTGGTCACACCGGCAGGCAGGTCGGGAACGACGGTCCAGGTCTGGGTCCCGGTGATCTGGGACAGATCCACCTGCCGGATAACCAGCTCGTCCAGGTCCTGCAATGCCTCCGCCGTGCCGCTGACACCGATGGTAGGCGGGTCAATGGTCAGCTTCACATTTTTCGCCGTGGCACCGCCGCCCTCGATGATATCCACCACCAGGTCGATCTGCTTATAGCAGGAAACGGGAACGGAAACGCGCACCGTGGGAGAGGTCAGGGTCACATAGCTGCTGAGCTCCAGTGTCTCGCCGTCGGCGTCCACCAGGCGGTAGGACATCTCGTCGTTGATGGTCTGTGTGGCGCTGCTCAGATCAACGGTCACGATGGCTTTGGCGATCTTGTTGACCTCCTCCGCCGGGCCGGAAACTGCCACGGTCTCCGCGTTCAAAATCGCCTGGTCGCGGACGTAGCCGTCCGGGAGCTGGCCCGTATATTCCACGCTGACGGGAATGGCCGGGCGCTCATTATATTCGCTGACCTGGACGGTGATCTTGTTGGAATTGGCGCTGATCAGACTGATATCGCCGGAGGCCACGGTAGAGGGCGGGTCCAGAGTCCAGCTGACCTCATAGGTGCCGGGGCTGTCAATGTTGCTCACATCGGCGACGGCCTCCAGAGTGCTGCTGTTAAGTTCCTTCAGATCCGAACGTCTGCCGGAGATCTCGACATTGACGGTCTGGCTCTCGCCGCCGGTCAGCATCAGGTTGTCGCTTCTGAGCTCGTTGATGCCGACGATGCGGACGCGCACATCGCGGATATAGGTAGTGTCGTCGGGATTGACGACGGTGACAGCATAGACCCAGAGACCGATGGAAACCACCAGAGCCAGCAGGAAAGACAGTATCTTATGTTTCTGCATCATCGGACTCATCCTTTCCCTTCTTGGTCTTCTTCAGCAGCATTTTCAGCGGATTGCGGGTCTTTTCGTCGGTCTTGGGTGCCAGTTCGTTGAGCAGGAGCTTTTCCAGCGTCTGAGGTGCCAGATGGCGCTTGAGCATACCGCCGATGGCCACGGAGATCGTGCCGGTCTCCTCCGACACGA
>CAMGRA010000013.1 GCA_946061345.1 uncultured Clostridia bacterium
GCGGTATAATGATACAGACTGAACCATCAGATAGGAGTCCTGCAATATGAAAAAACTTCTGATTGTATTGCTCGTCCTGCTCATCATCGGCGCGATCCTTTTCGGCCTGTACTATTTCTTCTGGACGGCTGAAAACTTCGCCTCCCTTGCAGAGCGTTCCATGGACGACGGAAAATACGCCCGGGCCGTCCGGCTGTATGAAAAGGCAGTCGATTTGGATCCGGGCAACCCGGAATACGTTCTCTCCCTTTCCGACGCCTGCATCGCCGACGGCAGCTACACCCAGGCTGAGCGCTCTCTTGTGAGCGCCATCAAAGCCGCCCCCTCTGTGGAGCTTTACGTGAAGCTCTCCTCGGTCTATGTGGCCCAGGACAAGCTTCTGGACGCCCAGAAGATGCTCGACAGCATCAACGACGCAGCCATCAAGCCGGAGCTGGAGGCCCTGCGGCCTGCCACCCCTGTCTTCACCCCCGACGCCGGGGAGTACACGGAGTACATCTCCGTTCTGGCGGAAAGTCCCGACGGCGCAGTCTACTGCTCCTTCGACGAGGAATACCCCTCCACCGCCTCGGGCGCCATGACGGAGCCTGTCGCCCTGGAAGCCGGTGAGACCTCCATCTCCGCCATCACCGTGGGAGAAAACGGCCTGGTCAGCAACCTGTGCAAAAAGACCTATAGGATCATGGGCGTCATTGAGGAGGTCCGTTTCGCAGACGAGACGTTGGAAACCTATGTCCGCGACACCCTATACATTCCCCGCACCGAGGCGGTCATGACCGACGACCTGTGGCAGATCACCGAGCTGACCGTGCCCGACGGCATGACTACCTATACGGATCTGCGCTACTTTACCTCTCTGAACTCCCTGACTGTAGAGGATATGCCGGTCGACGATTATTCTTTCCTGTATGCCCTGACGGAGCTGACCTGTCTGGACCTGTCCGGCTGCATTTTGAACGAGGAAGCGCTGGAGGCCATCGGCACTCTGACAGCCCTTGAGGAATTGAACCTGTCCGACTGCGGCCTGTCGGATATTTCCACTCTTGCAAGTCTGACCGACCTGACGGTCCTGGATCTTTCTTCCAACAGCATTTCCGACATTGGCGTACTTTCGTCGATGAAATATCTGGAAACTCTGAATCTGTGCAGCAACGCCGTCGCGTCTCTTGATCCCATCAAGAACGCCGGAAAGCTGAAGAATCTGGATATTTCCGAGAACCACATTCCCTCTTTGGCACCGCTGACCGGCTGCAAGGAGCTGGAGGTCCTGGTTGCCAACAACAATCAGATCTCCGACGTGGCCATTCTGGCGAAGATGGACGAGCTGACCTCTTTCGTTGCCTCCAATAACATGATCTCCGACATCAGCGCCCTGTCTGCCTGTACCGGACTGACACGCCTGGAACTGGCGGAAAATGAGCTGACGGACATGAGCGTTATCGCCTCCATGCCGAATCTGACCTATCTGGATGTGAGCCACAACCAGATCAGCGTCATTCCCGATTTGGCGGAGGACGCGAAGCTGCAAGAGTTCTACGCCTCCTATAACCTGTTGGAGGAAGTCACCCCGCTGGAAGGGCTGCAGGAGCTGACTCGCGTGGATGTGGATTATAACGAAGCCATCGAGGATGTACGGGGTCTTGCAAGCTGTCCCCTGCTGATCCAGATCGATGCCTTTGGCACCAAGGTCAAGGATGTTCAGGTCCTGACGGACATGGGCGTCATCGTCAACTACAATCCCATTGAGGAAGAATAAGCCAATAAAAAACTCCCGGAGGAACCGTTGATCGGTTCCTCCGGGTTTTCTATGCGCGGTTACGCTTCTGCAATATTTCGGATAAAGCGCATGAGGATGGTAGCTACCTGGGCGCGGGTGGCGTTGCCCTGGGGCAGTAGTTTGCCGTCGGAGCCGCCGATGATGCCCTCCGCCACCGTCCACTGCAGCGCCGTCTTCGCGTAGCTGCTGACCTTTCCCACGTCGGGGAAGCCGCTCAGACTGCCCTGCTTGCTCGTGTCGATGCCCTTGCCGCTGCAGTAGCGGTATAGGATCGTCGCCATCTGCTCCCGGGTGATGTTGCCCTCCGGGTCAAACTTGTTGCTGCCCACGCCGTTCACCACGCCGTTGGCCGATGCCCAGGAAACGGCATCGGAATACCACGTACCTGCCTTTACATCGCTGAAAGTGTTGTCCGGCGCTTTCGGTTCGCCCTCATACCGCCACAGCACCGTCACCAGCATAGCCCGGGTCATGGGCGCGTTCGGCTCAAAGGTGTTCGGGCTCATTCCACCGAACAAGCCCCGCTCCACGGCGAAATCCACCGCCTCGTGGAACCAGTCCTTCGCGCCGACATCGACAAATCTCTTGCTCGGGCAGTCCGCGCCGCCGTCACAGGGCTGATCGGTCTGCCCGCCGGTGGCGGGGATGCTCTCCGTCTTTGTCGCGCCGCAGCGTGTGCAGGTATAGGTCTTTTCGCCCTTTTCTGTCTCAGTGGGCTGTTTTGTCACCACGCCGCTGCCCCACGCGTGGCTCAGCGCGTCCACATAGGAATCCACATAGCTGTCGCCGCAGGCGCAGGTGTGGGTAGTGTAGCCTTGCTCCGTGCAGGTAGGCGCAACGACCGCCGTATGATAGCTGTAGTCGTGCGTATGCAGCCCGGCAGCCTGCTCATACCAGGTGATCTCACAGCGTCTGCAATAGTGGCAGGTCAGCCCCAGGTACTGCGGCGGATTGTTCTCACCCATGGTGCTGACGACCCAATCATGTCCGAGTGCCGCTGTCTGGGTCGGGGCGGAAAGCGTTTTGCCGCAGGAGAAGCAGTGAGTGCCTCCGGTATAACCGGGGCGGGTGCAGGTAGCGTCAATGGCAACATTCTCGGTCGCCTTGTGGCTGCCGGCAGCCGTCTTGCCGCTCACCTCGACATAACCGCAAAGGGTGCAGGTTTTACGGGTGAAGCCACCAGACTGACAGGTGGCGCTCATAGTCTCACTAACATACTCGTGGGAGGTGCAGCCCACATTATCGCGGAAGGTGATGCCGTTTTCGTTGGCATAGGTCTCCGCCGCAGTACCGCTTGCTCCGTAGATCACATAACCCGGGATGGTCTCGCTGCCGCCGAAGGGGTCATCCGGATTCGGCGAATAATAGCCGAGGCAATGCCGCCCTAGATAGGTCACGCTGGCGGGAACCGTGACGCCCTTGCCCTCGCCGTAGGAGAAGAACGCACTCTCCTCCAGCACGCGCAGACCGTTGTTCAGATGGATCGCTTTGAGCTGTGGCGCGGAGAAGGCGTTTTCGCCGACATAGCGCACCGTATCGGGCAGAACAATGGCTTCACAGCCGTGGACGTTAAAGACGTCATCACCGATATACTGCACGCCGCCCAAATCGATCGACCGCAGGTTGACGCAATTGGCAAAAGCGTTCACATCCACGCGGGCGCAGCTTTCCGGCAGGACAAGACCGATCAGATTCGGCTGCTCATATTCCCATGTCCGTGTGCGATGTTCAAAGATATAGTAAGGTGCAACAGAGGTGGTGCCGGGCTTGAGGGCGAGGACGGTGTTTTTCGGCATTTCGCCCTTGTAGGTGTAGGCGACAGAGCCGAAATAGACCGGACCGTCGGGCTGGTCGTGATACCAGCCGGTGTTTTCCAGCGCGCACAGGCCGATCAAGCGGACGCTGCTGGGCAGGTCTCCAAAATCTGTCAGCGCGGCGCAGTTTTTGAAGCAGCCATCGCCCAATGATCTGACATTCTTGCCGCCCTTGACAGAGCGCAGGCTGCCGCAGCCCTTCATCGCGTCGGTGCCGATCTCCACCAGCGAGTCGGGCAGGGTGACGCTTTCGAGCGCCGTGCAATTGCTCAGCGCGCCGTCCGCCAGGATGCGGACATTATTGAGGTCGATCGTCTTGAGGACAGCGCTGCCGATCGGGCCGCGCACCTCCAACACGTCGTCCGGCAGAACAAGGCTTTGCGTCCTGCCGATGCAAATACCGTATAGGGTTTGGTTGCCCTTCGGGATGGTGAGATTTCTGATTTGATCGCAGCCGGAGAAACAGCCCTCCGCCAAAACCGCCGTCTGCGGAAGTTGGATCTCGGTCAGATTGGACATACCGTGGATGTCAATGTAATCCACGCTCTCCGGGACGGTCAGCTTGGTGATGCCACAGTATTCTGCACCGGCATACTGAATCGTGAGGGATTTCAGTCCGTCGGGAAGCACCAGCTCGTTTACGCCCTGTAAATAGTATTCGAGGTACACGGTTTTTGTGCCCGGGCGGACAGTCACCTTGGCGGGGTAGTCGCTCTTATAACCAAGGAACACGCTGCCGCAGTAGATCTCCGCGTTGTCCGGCAGAGCATAATAAAACTCAGTCTCGCCGAGGTCACCCAGCGTGATCCTGGTGAGCGAGACGGGGAAGCTGATCTGCGCCAGCGCCTCACAGCCATCAAAGACACAGCCCTGACACTCGGTCAACCCCTCCGGCAGAACGACGCTCGTCAGCGCCTCGCAGTCACGGAACGCGCTGTAGCCCAGCGTTTTCAATCCCTCGTGCAGCGTGAGGGACTTGAGCGCCGTGCAGCCGGAGAAGGCGTTGTCGCCGATCAGCGCAGCGCTGCCCGGAATGTCTGCGGCGGTCAGCGCTTCACAATCGTAAAATGCATAGCTGCCGATCTCCTGCACGCCGGACGGAATGGTGACGCCTGTGATGTCCGCGCCCCGGAACGCCTCCGCGCCGATGGTCTTGACGGAATCGGGAATGACGGGCGTTTTGCTCGTTCCCTTATAGGCCAAAAGCTGCCCCTGCCAGATAAGAAAATCCGGGGCGCTGGCGTCATAGAGCCAGTTCTGGTACAGCTCGTTCAGCTTGCCGGCAAAAGAACCGACGCCGTAGCCGACCCGTGCGCCGAACGCACCGCCGTGCAGGAAGGTGTTTTCGCCCTTGAACGCAATGGATGACAGGTTCGTGCAGGCGGCAAACGCGCCCGCGCCGATCTCCGTCACGCTGGCGGGAATCTCAACCTTTTGCAGATAGTAGTTGTGGAAGAATGCCCGCTCGCCGATGGTTTTCAGCCCTTCGGGCAGGACGATCTCGCGCAGTTGGGAATGAGTCTGGCTGCTCCAATCATCGTCGTCATAGAATGCGTCGTCCGCGATATAGGTCACGGTATCCGGCAGAATGACCTTCGTCACGAACGTGTTGGGCGTACTGTAGCCCTCCTGGCTGTGGAAGCTCCGGATGCCAACGACGGTATAGCCGTCGATGGAGGACGGCACCGTGACCTCCGCTTCATAGCCATAGTATGAAGTGATCTCAATGGTGTCGCGGGTAACAAACCGGTAAGTAAAGCCATAGTCGGGATCGTCCGGCAGCGTTTTTCCTCCCGGCTGACCTGCCGCGCCCACCACCGGCAGCAGCGACAGCGTCAGGGAAAGGATCAGCAGCCATGCAATAAGGTGACGTTTCATAGTCTTTCACGGCGGGAGGTCCCGCCTTCCCCTTTCCAAGTTTTTCTTCGTTCTATCATTATAGCATTTCTGACCGTCCCGGTTTACGGTTCTTTCCGGGCAGTCACGATTGACAATTCGGAAATTTCCGCCGTTTTTCTCCTCTTTCCTTTTTTGCGGAGCTGATGTATAATCAATATATAACGTTGTCGGGATACGGAGGAGATCGGATGAATTTCAACGAAAAACTGAAAGAATATATGGAATTGCTCCACTGCACGGCCAAGGAGCTGAGCGACGCCTCCGGCCTGTCCCCCGCCACCCTGAGCCGTTACCGCAGCGGAGAACGGATCCCGGAGATCAGCAGCGGGGCCTTTGACCGGCTCTGCCTCGCCATTGCCACGCTTTCGGCGGAGGCTTCCTGTGAGGACCTCAGCAAAGATGCCGTCGCGGAGAGCTTTTTGGACTGTCCGGACTTCATTGCCTCGGACCAGGAGCTGTTCCGGCAAAAGCTGAACGTCCTGATCTCCGCCCTGCATCTGAATATCGCCAAGCTGTGTCAATGCACGAACTACGAGGCCTCCGCTCTGTTCCGTATCCGCAGCGGCTCCCGCAAGCCCTCCGATCCTGCCAAATTCGCGGCGGACATCGCCGGATATGTCGCCCGTGAGCCGCGTGGAAAGGCCGAGATCGAAGTCCTGGCGCGGCTTTTGGACTGCGGCGCAGAGGATCTCTCCGACCCGGAGGCCTGCTTTACACGGCTGCGGGATTGGCTGGTCTCTGGAGAGAATCGCCGGACGGAGGAAATGGCTGGGTTTCTGGAAAAGCTGAATGATTTTGATTTGGATGAATACATCCGCGCCATTCACTTTGACACCATGAAGGTGCCCTCGGCCCCGTTCCAGCTTCCGACCTCCAAGACCTACTTCGGCCTGAAAGAAATGATGGAAAGCGAGCTGGATTTTCTGAAAGCCACGGTCCTTTCCAAGTCCATGGCACCTCTGATCATGTACAGCGATATGCCCATGGAGGAGATGTCAAAGGACCCCGAATTCCCTAAAAAGTGGATGTTCGGCACGGCGATGCTGCTCAAAAAGGGCCTGCATCTCAACATGATCCACAACGTGGACCGACCGTTGAACGAGATGATGCTGGGGTTGGAAAGCTGGATCCCCATGTATATGACGGGGCAGGTCTCCCCGTTTTACCTCAAAAACGTGCAAAATGATGTGTTCCTGCATTTTTTGAAGGTCTCCGGGTCCGCTGCTCTCTCCGGCGAGGCCATCGCCGGGTATCACAGCAAGGGAAAATATTACCTGACAAAAAGCAAAGATGAGGTAGCCTACTACCGTGACCGTGCGGAGCAGCTGCTTCGATGTGCCTATCCGCTGATGAATATTTACCGGCAGGACAATGACGATGCGCTGAATTTGTTTTTGCGTACCGACGCCCAGACGCCCGGCAAGCGCAGAAGTCTTCTGTCCGCGCCGCCGCTGTATACCATGGAGCCGGAATATTTGGAAGCCTTTCTGCGGGAACGGTTCGTCAGCGTGGAGGAAACACAGCGAATCCTGGCATACGCCGATTTTCAGCGGCAGCTTACCGGGGAGGTCTTAAAGGCGGGCACTCTGGAGGACGAAGTGCCGCATATCACCCGGGAGGAATTTGAGCGCTATCCCATGTCGCTGCCTCTTTCGGGAATGTTCCTGGAACGGGACATTTTGTATACCTACGAGGATTATCAGGCCCATATGCGCCAGACGGAACAGTTTGCGGAGCGGCAGCCGAATTACCATGTGCGCTGGACCTCTGCCCACGCGTTCCGAAATCTTCAGATCCTGCTCCACGAAGGGCAGTGGGCCATGGTGTCGAAAAGCAGGTCTCCCGCGATCCATTTTGTCATACACCATCCCAAGCTGCGCGAGGCGCTTGAGGGCTTTGTCCCGCCGGTGACGGAGGAAGCGGACCAAACATAACCGCTGTTTCTGTATGCGTACCGTCGGGGCTGCCGCTCCCTACAGCAGAAATTATCTGCATCTGTATGGACGGCTGATCACTGCGCAGCCATTGGCTGCGCAGGTGCCTTACGGATGCGGCGTGCCTCTTGCGGGTGCCGTCCATGGGGTTAGGCTCCATATACAGACATAGGGCGCGCCGACCCCGGCGCGCCCTATTCTTATTCGTCTGAAAAGAGACACCCGTAGGGCGCGACCACTGGGCGCCGTTAGCTTTATTCGTGCGCGCAGTGCACCCCATAGTCCTTAGTCATTAGCCATCAATTAAAGCGAGAAAGGGGCGGACAGAGTCGTCCGCCACTACCAGTCAGTCGCACATAATCGTTTTACTCAAGGGATCATCAGTCGGACCGCAGCGCACGGCGAACTTCTCCTCAGCCCCGGTGGGCCGCTCTTTTCCCCACAAAGCGCCGGATCGTGCGATAAGCAAGCCAGCCCAAAACGCCGCCCAGGGTGTTCAACAGGATGTCCTCCGTTTCGCTGCAGCCGGTGCTCAGGACAAATTGCAGCGTCTCTATGGTCAGGGACAGCAGCGCCGTATATAAAACGCAGGCAGCGGCGGACTTCCCTTTCGCGCCCACATAGATCCCGAAGGGGAAAAACCAGAGGATATTTCCCGCGAACAGATAGAGAAAATAGCGCCACTGTCCTGCGGAAAGATAGGAAAATATCGTCTGAAACGGGACCCACACGACGCTGCCGGCGAAAAGCTCGTTTTCATACCAGCCGCTACGGAACACCGTAATGCGAAGCAGCACGGCAAGATAGAGCCAGAAAGCGACTGCGGCGGCACGCTTACGCATAGATATTCTCCAAAAGCAGCTTCAAAGCGGCTCTGCAGGCCTCGGTGCGGTTTTCCTCCCGGCTGCCGTGCAGGGTCAGCTTCCGGCACAGGCTTGTCTTTTCACAGGCAAGGGCGACATAGATCTCCCCGACATTGGGATTCTTCGGGTCAGCGGAGGGTCCGGCGTTCCCCGTAGTCGCCAGAGCAAAATCCGCTCCAAGGTGCTTTCTTACCCCCTGTGCCATCTGTATGGCGACTTCTTCACATACCGCGCCTGTTTCTTCCAAAACGGCGGGGTCCACGCCCAGCAGCTTTTCCTTGACCGCGTAGGCGTAGGAGATCACGCCGCCGAGATAGACGGCGGAAGCCCCCGGCACATCCGTCAGGAGCTTTCCCAGCAGGCCCCCCGTGCAGCTCTCCGCCGTGGCGAGGGTCTGATTCTTCTCCGTCAGCAGACGGATGACCCGTGCCGCTTCATCCATGATAACGCACCCGGATCATTTCGGTATTCTGCAGCGCCCGCTCGATGAGGCCGTCAAAGTCCAGACCGGCACAGGCTCTGTCCACCTGGCTCTTGGTGGGCTTGGTCTTGGGATGGCGGGGGGTAAAGACGGTGCAGCAGTCCTCATAGGGCAAAATGGAGGTCTCCATGGTGCCGATCTTCCGGGCAATGGTGACGATCTCCTCCTTGTCCATGCCGATGAGGGGCTGGAAGATGGGCAGCTCCACGCAGGCACCCGTCACCGCCATGGCCTCCATGGTCTGAGAGGCCACCTGTCCCAGGTTTTCGCCCGTGACCAGGCAGCCGCAGCCGTGGTCCCTGGCAATGCGTTCGGAAATCATCATCATAAAGCGGCGCATGATGAGGGTGAAAAATTCCTCCGGGCAGTTGTCGCGGATGGCCTCCTGGATCTCCGTAAAGCCCACCACGTTGACCGTCATCTTGCCGCAGTAGCGGGTCATGAGCCGCGCCAACTCCAGCACCTTGTCCTTGGCAAGCTCGCTGGTATAGGGATAGGAGAAGAAATGGACGCATTCCAGCTCCACGCCGCGCTTGGCGATCATATAACCTGCTACCGGCGAGTCAATGCCGCCGGAGAGCAGCACCATGGCCCGTCCGCCCACGCCGGTAGGCAGTCCGCCCGCACCGGGATCGGCAGGTCCGTGGACATAGGCAGCACGGTCCCGCACCTCCACATAGACGGTGTATTCCGGGTGGTGGACATCTACCTGGATGCCCTCCACCGCCTCGGCGATCCTGCCGCCGATCTCCTGGGAAATGCCGATGCTTGTCAGCGGAAAGCGCTTGTCGGAGCGCTTGGATTCCACCTTGAAGGACTTGGCCATGCGCAGGTCGTCCCCCAGATACTCCATGGCCTTTTCAAAGATATCGTCCAGATTTTTTTCGCAGGCGCGGCAGCGGCACAGGCTGACCACGCCGAAAATATAGTGGCAGGCCTCCCAGGCGCCCTCCAGGTCGCAGGCGTCATTCTCCGGCTCGATATAGACTGTAGACTGGAGAATGGAGACATGGAAGTCCCCAAAGGGGCGCATACGGCGGGAGACGTTGGTTTTCAGACGGTTTTCAAACTGAAATTTATTGCCGCCCTTGAGGACGATCTCGCCCAGCTTGAGCAAAAACATTTCATTCATCATTTTATTCCTCAATTCTGTGAAAATTGGTACGTTCTGTATTGGATCGCCTCGGCGATATGCTGCGGACGGATGGATTCGCTGCCGTCCAGGTCGGCAATGGTCCTTGCCACCTTGCGGATACGGTCGTAACTCCGCGCCGTCAGGCCGAGGGCGTCGAAGGCCTGCCGCATGAGCGTGGCGCAGTCCTCGTCCAGCTCGCAGTATTTCCGCAGCTCGGCGGCCTGCATATTGGCGTTGCAGTGGCATTTCCCAGTCGTAAAGCGGCGGCGCTGAATGTCTCTTGCCGCCTCGACCCGGCGTTTGATCCGGGCCGACGGCTCCGGCGAAGTGCGGCTGCGCAGCTCGTCAAAGGCCATGGCAGGGACCTCCACGATGATATCAATACGGTCCAGCAGCGGCCCGGAAAGCCGCGACAGGTATTGACGCACGGAATTCTGTGAGCAGGTGCAGCGTCCCGACGGATCGCCGTACCAGCCACAGCGGCAGGGATTCATGGCGCACACAAGCTGGAACTGGCTGGGATAGCTGGCCGAACCGCTGGCCCGGGAAATGGTCACGACGCCATCCTCCAGGGGCTGACGCATGACCTCCAGGGTCTCTATTTTGAATTCCGGCAGCTCGTCCAAAAACAGCACGCCCTTATGGGCCAGGCTGATCTCTCCCGGACGGGGCACCGTACCGCCGCCGCTCAGTCCGGCGGAGGAAATGGTGTGATGGGGCGAACGGAAGGGTCTGCGCCGGATCAGCGGATGCTCCGGGGTCAAAAGGCCCATAATGGAATGGATCTGTGTAACCTCCAGTGCCTCCTCCCGGGTCATATCCGGCAGGATGGACGGCAGGCGCTTGCTAAGCATACTTTTGCCGGAACCGGGAGGGCCAACCAAAAGCACATTGTGAGAGCCGGCGGCGGCGATCTCCAGGGCCCGCTTGACGTTTTCCTGGCCCTTGACATCGGAAAAGTCCGGCAGGTCCTCCGAAGTCTCCTCCGGCGTCCATTGCGGCTCCGGTTCAATAAGCACCTCGCCCTTCAGATGGGCCACGAGCTGCGCCACATTTTTCACGGGAATAACGGTGATGCCCTCGGCCAGTGTCGCCTCCCGCGCGTTTTCCTCCGGGACATAGAGGGTCTCAAAGCCGTATTTCTTCGCCGCAATGGCCATGGGCAGCACGCCGTTGACGCGCCGGAGCTTTCCCTCCAGGCTCAGTTCGCCGAGAAAGGCCGCCCTTTCCCGCGGCGCTCTGCACACCTCCGTGGCGATCAGAATATCCAGCAGGATCGGCAGATCGTAGAGGGTCCCGCTCTTTTTTGTATCGGCGGGCGCCAGATTCAGGGTAATACGGCTGACGGGAAATTTAAAGCCGCTGTTCTTTATGGCGGCACGGACCCGCTCACGGGCCTCCTTGACCGCCGCGTCCGGCAGGCCCACGATGTCAAAACCCGGCAGTCCGTTGGAAATAAAGCACTCCACCGACACGGGATATCCGCTGATTCCGTTCAGGCCCAGAGAATCCAAGTGAGAAATCATAGCTGTTCCTCCTTTTTTCCTGATGTTATCATACAATAAACAGAAAAAAAAAACAAGCACAGGATTCGTAATCGTCGAGGCAGGCGCATCCGCCGCCACAAAACAGAAAAATATTTTGTTTTTCGTCGATTGGGGCGTTTTTCTGATTTACAAAAACGAAATTCGGTGTTAGAATGAATGTGTCTGCAAATCAATACTTTTTTAGGAGGTATTTCATTTTGACCAGAAAACTCAAGACAATGGACGGCAATACCGCCGCCGCACATGTCAGCTACGCCTTTACCGAAGTAGCCGGCATCTACCCCATTACCCCCTCCAGCCCCATGGCGGACTACGTCGATCAGTGGTCTGCGCAGGGCCGTCTCAACATCTTCGGCAACCGCGTCAAGGTCGTCGAGATGCAGTCTGAGGCCGGTGCTTCCGGTACCGTCCACGGCTCTCTGGCCGCCGGTGCCCTCACCACCACCTATACCGCATCTCAGGGCCTTCTGCTGATGATCCCGAATATGTACAAGATCGCCGGTGAGCTGCTGCCGGGCGTTTTCCACGTCTCCGCCCGTACCCTGGCCACCCACGCGCTGAACATCTTCGGCGACCATTCCGACGTCTACGCCTGCCGTCAGACCGGTTTCGCCATGCTCTGCGAGACCAACCCCCAGGAGGTCATGGACCTGGCGCCCGTGGCACATCTGGCTGCCATCAAGGGCCGCGTGCCGTTCATCAACTTCTTTGACGGCTTCCGCACCTCCCACGAGATCCAGAAGATCGCCATTTGGGATTACGAAGACCTGAAGGAAATGTGCGATATGGACGCCGTTGCCGCGTTCCGCAAGCACTGTCTGAACCCCGAGCGCCCCGCCATGCGCGGCTCCCATGAAAACGGCGACACCTTCTTCCAGCACCGCGAAGCCTGCAACAAGTACTACGACGCACTGCCTGAGATCGTCGAGGAATACATGGGCAAGATCAATGCCAAGCTCGGCACCGATTACAAGCTCTTCAACTACTACGGCGCATCCGACGCCGACCGCGTCATCATCGCCATGGGCTCTATCTGCGACGTGGCTGAGGAAGTCATCGATTACATGAACGCCCACGGTGAGAAGGTCGGCCTGGTCAAGGTCCGCCTGTACCGTCCGTTCCGCGCCGACCGTCTGCTGGAGGCCATTCCCGCCACCTGCAAGAAGATCGCCGTCCTCGACCGCACCAAGGAGCCCGGTGCTCTGGGTGAGCCTCTGTATCTGGACGTCGTCACCGCTCTGACAAACGCCGGCCGTATGATCCCCGTCATCGGCGGCCGTTACGGCCTCGGCTCCAAGGATACGCCTCCTGCGTCCGTGTTCGCGGTCTTCGAGGAACTGTCCAAGGACGAGATGAAGCGTCAGTTCACCATCGGCATCAACGACGACGTGACCCACCTGTCCCTCGAGGAGAAGCCCGCGCCCAATACCGCCGCGGAAGGCACCATCGAGTGCAAGTTCTGGGGTCTCGGCGGCGACGGCACCGTCGGCGCAAACAAGAACTCCATCAAGATCATCGGCGACCACACCGACAAATATGTGCAGGCCTACTTCCAGTACGACTCCAAGAAGACCGGCGGCGTGACCATCTCCCACCTGCGCTTCGGCGACAAGCCCATCAAGAGCCCGTACTACATCAACAAGGCCGACTTCGTCGCCTGCCACAACCCGTCCTACATCACCAAGGGCTTCAAGATCGTCAACGACGTCAAGCCCGGCGGCGTGTTCCTCATCAACTGCCAGTGGGATCTGGCGGAGCTGGAGCACCACCTCAATGCCGAGGCCAAGCGCTATATCGCCAAGAACAACATTCAGCTTTACACCATCAACGCCATTGACCTGGCCATCAAGGTCGGCATGGGCAAGCGCACCAACACCATCCTCCAGTCCGCTTTCTTCTCCCTGGCCAAGGTCATGCCGGAAGCCGACGCCATCAAGTACATGAAGGACGCCGCCGAGCACTCCTACGCCAAGAAGGGCATGGATGTTGTCGAAAAGAACTGGAACGCCATTGACGCGGGCGCGACTGCCTACGTGAAGATCGACGTTCCCGCTTCCTGGGCCGACGCCGTCGACGCCGGCGACGACACCGTTCTCGAGGGCAAGCCGGAGCTGGTCAAGATGGTCAAGAACATCCTCCTGCCCATCGACAAGATGGACGGCGATTCCCTGCCTGTCTCCACCTTCGTCGATCATGTGGACGGCCAGTTTGAGCTGGGCGCCTCCGCTTACGAGAAGCGCGGCGTTGCCGTCACCGTTCCCGAATGGGACGCCGACAAGTGCATCCAGTGCAACAACTGTGCCTTTGTCTGCCCCCACGCTACCATCCGTCCCTTTATGCTGACCGAGGAAGAGGCCGCTGCCGCTCCCGAGGCAGCAAAGATCCGCGATGTCAAGGCCGGCAAGGGCAAGGGCGTCTACAAGTACACCATGGCCGTTTCCCCGCTGGACTGCATGGGCTGCGGCGTCTGCGTCGGCGCCTGCCCGACCAAGGCCATTTCCATGGTCCCGCAGGAGAGCCAGCTCGACCAGCAGGAGGTCTTCAATTACATGGTCTCCAAGGTCGCCCGCAAGAGCGAGGTCGAGGATCTCACCGTCAAGGGCAGCCAGTTCAAGCAGCCGATGCTGGAGTTCTCCGGCTCCTGCGCGGGCTGTGCGGAAACCTCCTATGCCCGTCTCATCACTCAGCTCTTCGGTGACCGGATGTACATCTCCAACGCCACCGGCTGCTCCTCCATCTGGGGCGGTCCCGGCGCCACCTCTCCCTACTGCACCGACAAAAACGGCCACGGCCCTGCCTGGTCCAACTCTCTGTTTGAGGACAACGCGGAGCACGGCTACGGTATGTATACCGCCCAGAAGGTCATCCGCGAGAGCCTGGCTGCCAAGGTTTCCGCTCTGATGGAGCGCACCGAGAGCGACGAGCGCAGAGCTGTCTGCAAGCAGTATCTTGACACGATGAACGACGGCGAGGCCAACAAGGCTGCCACTGCCGCCCTCATCGCCAACCTCGAGGCCAACGTCTGTTGCGACGATGTCAAGGAGATCCTCGACAAGAAGGAATACCTCGCCAAGAAGTCCGTCTGGATCTTCGGCGGCGACGGCTGGGCATACGACATCGGCTTCGGCGGTGTCGACCATGTGCTGGCCTCCGGCGAGGATGTCAACATCTTCGTCTTCGACACCGAGGTCTACTCCAACACCGGCGGACAGGCCTCCAAGGCTTCCAACATCGGCCAGGTCGCCCAATTCGCGGCTGCCGGCAAGGAAGTCAAGAAGAAGAGCCTTGCGGAGATCGCAATGTCCTACGGCTACATCTACGTTGCCCAGGTCGCCATGGGAGCCAACCCCGCTCAGACCATCAAGGCCATCTCCGAGGCCGAGGCTTATCACGGCCCGTCCCTCATCATCGGCTATGCACCGTGCGAAATGCACTCCATCAAGGGCGGCATGATGCACTGCCAGGACGAGATGA